>NZ_CP159829.1:295000-442500 GCF_047730065.1 Candidatus Njordibacter sp. Uisw_058 | reverse complement strand
ATCGTACTGACTACAGGTAGAGAATTCTTGCAGGTTCATTTGGAAGCTACCTTCACCTGTCACACAAACAACTTCAGCATCTGGGTAATGAAGCTTAACGCCCATGGCTGCTGGAAAACCAAATCCCATGGTGCCTAGACCACCCGAATTAATCCAGCGATTGGGCTTGTCAAATTTGTAGTATTGAGCAGCAAACATTTGGTGCTGACCCACATCAGAACAGATATAGGCATCGCCCTTAGTCACTTCGTATAATGCTTCAATGACTTGCTGCGGCTTGAGCATGCCATTTTCATTAATTTCATAGCGTCCACCATGGCGCAGACGCCAATGGTTAATTTGACCCCACCACTCCGTTATTGCTTCTGCATCCGGCTGCCGCTCGCTCTTGGCCAATAGGCCCAGCATTTCTTGTAAAACACTCTTTGCTGGGCCCACAATTGGGACGTCAACAGCAATGGTTTTAGAAATTGATGAAGGATCAATATCAATATGAATAATCTTAGCCGTTGGACAAAACTTCTCCGTTGCATTGGTCACCCGGTCATCAAAGCGTGCACCAATACTCAAGATTAAATCTGAGTTATGCAAGGCTGTATTAGCCTCATAGGTTCCATGCATGCCTGGCCATCCCAACCACTGTGGATCCGTTGCTGGGTATCCACCTAACCCCATCAGGGTGGTAGTGACTGGAAAATTTAACGTTCGTGCCAATGCTGTGGCTTCACTAGACGCTCGCCCACCAATAGTGCCGCCACCAACCAAAATGACGGGACGACGCGCAGCCAACAAGAGATCAACCGCTTTCTTTATTTGCCCACTATGGCCCCGAGTCGCGGGACTGTATGAGCGCATTGAAACTGATTCAGGGTAGAGGTATTCGAACTTATCCGTTGGCGTCGTCATATCCTTAGGAATATCGATGACCACAGGACCTGGGCGACCGCTGGAAGCAATGTAAAAAGCTTTCTTAATAATACTAGGAATTTCTGAAGGGTGCTTAACCGCAAAGTTATGCTTCACTACGGGTCGAGACACACCCATCATGTCGGTTTCTTGAAAAGCGTCCTCACCAATAAGGGTGCTGGGGACTTGCCCACACAACACCACCATGGGAATAGAGTCCATGAAAGCAGTGGCAATGCCAGTAATCGCATTGGTGGCTCCAGGGCCAGATGTAACGAGCACGACCCCTGGCTTACCAGAAGCACGCGCATAGGCATCGGCCATATGAGTTGCTGCCTGCTCATGCCTGACTAAAATATGTTTAATTTGATCTTGTTGGGCTAAGGCATCGTAGATGTGCAATACAGAGCCACCAGGGTAGCCATATATATACTCAATCTTTTGATCCTGTAAACTACGGATGACCATTTCTGCGCCGGAAAGCATTTCCACTGTATTATCCTCTCATCACATTCTAAACCAATGCAAATGTTATTTGTCTGAGATTTATCTCAAGAAACCATCGATGACTTGCGGGCAGCGCTTGTAGCCAGACCGAAATATCGTGCAGGCACAAATGTGCCTAAAGTGGTGACGCTCGGAGATCAAGCATTGTCGGGTTGCAACGTGCATAGAACTCAGGGCAGACAAGCGAAAGGGTACTGCTTACCGTATCACAAACGCGAGGGATTACCTGCGCGACATGTGCATCAACCTAAAGCACGAATTCTCACACGCTAAGGCCTGTAATTCAATAGCCTAAGGGTAAAACAAGGGCGAATATATGATAATTTTAGAAATAACTAGTGGACTTTTCTAAACCTGCAGCAAACATTTGGTGTTATAGTAATTATTAAATAGTGGAACGTTTTAGTTTGAGGTGATCTTATGTCTAGTTTAGAGTTGCGCAATCGTGATCGGGCAATTGAAGAATTGCGTCTTTTCCTAAAAAAAATCTTTGTTGAACCAGAGATTATTTCCCACTCGCTAGCCATTACTCGAGACTTGATAGACGAAGAAAATGCTGACGCCATTATTGCTCAAAAAATATCCGATACTACCAACGTTAAAATACCGACAGAGCACAGCGACGCAGACAAACTGTTTTTGCAGGTTTTAAGAGAAGTCGTTAGAGACGAAAATGCCATGTATTAACACGGCTTTTTTATTGCCTCAACTGCAACCTGACTGCATTTTAATGGCTCATAAAGCCAGCTGATTAATGCTTCGTAGCCAGTCCAAAAGTTAGCTTTGCATCTTTTGCGTCAGTCAAGATAACCTGCCCAGGAAGATAATCACCAGCCAACAACTTTTGCGCTAGTGGATTTTCCAAATGACGTTGAATGGCTCGCTTTAAAGGTCGTGCTCCATAAACAGGGTCAAAACCTTCTTCGACCAACAAGTCTTTTGCAGCATCAGTTAACTGTAAACTCAGTTCATGCTCTTGCAAACGCTTATGCAAGCGCATCAATTGTATGTCGGCAATCTCTCGGACGTGTTCCTTGCCAAGGGGGTGGAACACTACCAATTCATCAATACGATTAAGTAGTTCTGGCCTAAAGTGGTTACCCACTTCGACTAGAACTGCGCTGCGCATTTCTTCGTACTGACTTTCATCGGTCATTGATTGGATGACATCAGAACCCATATTTGACGTCATCACGATTACTGTATTACGAAAATCTACGGTACGACCCTGACCATCAGTGAGTCTGCCATCTTCTAAAACTTGTAATAAGATATTGAAGACATCAGAGTGCGCCTTTTCAACTTCATCTAACAGCAGCACAGAATAAGGTCGGCGGCGCACAGCCTCTGTTAAGTAACCACCTTCTTCATAGCCCACATAGCCTGGAGGTGCTCCAATAAGACGAGACACTGAGTGCTTTTCCATAAATTCAGACATATCTATGCGCACCATGGCCTCTTCTGTATCAAACAAGAAGGTTGCCAACGATTTGCATAACTCAGTTTTACCCACCCCTGTTGGACCAAGAAATAGAAAAGATCCATTGGGACGATTTGGATCTGCCAAACCAGAGCGTGATCGGCGCACAGCATTAGCCACACTGGATAAAGCTTCAGCTTGACCAATCACTTGCTGGTGCAAGACCTGTTCCATATTCAGCAGCTTTTCTCGCTCGCCCGCCAACATTCGGCTGACAGGAATGCCCGTCCACATACTCACAACTTCAGCTATCTCTTCTTCGCCCACCTTACTGCGTAGCAAAGTTGTTTCTACATCTTCACTTTCATGGGCTGCTTGCAAGCGCTTTTCTAAATCTGGAATTGCACCATATTGTAATTCAGACATGCGCCCCAGATCGCTATTACGACGTGCCACTTCTAGTTCTTGCCTGGCCACTTCTAGATCTTCTTTAAATTGTTGCACACCATACACAGAGGCCTTTTCTGCATTCCAAATTTCTAATAAATCAGCAAATTCTTTTTCCTGCTGGGCCAGTTCATCATCTAAGCTTTTTAAACGCGCTGCCGCTGCCTTATCTTTTTCTTTACGGAGCGCTTCACGCTCAATCTTCAATTGGATCATGTGCCGCTCTAACTTATCCATAACCTCAGGCTTGGAATCCATTTCCATACGAATACGACTACCTGCCTCATCAATTAAATCGATCGCCTTATCGGGTAACTGGCGATCGGTAATATAACGCTGAGATAATCGCGCAGCCGCAATAATGGCCGAATCAGTAATATCCACACCATGATGCAATTCATAACGTTCTTTTAAACCACGTAAAATAGCAATAGTAGCCTGCTCTGTCGGCTCACCCACAAAGACTTTTTGGAACCGACGTTCTAAAGCCGCATCTTTCTCAATGTACTTGCGATATTCATCAAGGGTGGTGGCCCCCAAACAATGCAACTCTCCCCGAGCTAGGGCTGGCTTTAACATATTGCCAGCATCCATGGCACCTTCGCCTTTACCAGCGCCCACCATGGTATGAATTTCATCGATAAAAAGAATGACATTGCCTTCTTGCTTACTTAACTCTCGCAGCACACTCTTGAGACGCTCTTCAAATTCACCACGGTATTTTGCTCCTGCGATAAGGCTGCCCATGTCTAGAGAAAGCACTTGCTTGCCTAGCAAACCCTCAGGCACTTCTCCATTAATAATGCGCTGCGCAAGGCCCTCTACGATCGCTGTTTTACCAACACCCGGCTCACCAATCATTACTGGGTTATTTTTAGTGCGGCGCTGCAACACTTGTATCGCACGACGAATTTCATCATCGCGACCAATCACAGGATCTAACTTGCCAGCTGCTGCTAACTCAGTCAGGTTAATAGTGAATTTATCTAATGCCTGGCGCTCTTCTTCTGCACCTTGACTATTGACTTGATCTCCACCGCGCAGTTTGTCAATGGCTTGGGTTAATTTGGCCGTCTTTACGCCCGCTTTTGCTAATAAGCCACCAACACTATTTTTATCTTGCACTAAAGCTAAAATGAGTTGTTCACTGGAGACAAATTGATCGCCTAATTTCCCTGCAGTTTTTTCAGCTTGGTTAAACAAACGCGATAAGCCACTACCAAAGTGAACATCACCACTGTCGTTAGCGACTTTTGCCATATTATTCAAACGTTTACTTAACTGGGTTTGTAACATAGGCATGTCTGCTCCAGCCTGAACCAACAAAGACTGTGCAGATCCGCCTTGTTGCTGCAGTAAAGCACTGAGCATGTGCTCAGGTTCGATAAACTGGTGATCTAAGGTCAAGGCCAAAGATTGGGCTTCATCCATAGCAGCCTGTAAACGGTTAGTGAGTTTTTCAAAACGCATAATACAACCCCAATAATACCTGCCAGGGCTTTTCAGAAGGGTCTGAATAAGAGGGCATGGTCATTAATATCAGGGTTAGTTATGGGGTCTTAGGTGAGTTAATTCAAGTGACCGTAGTATTAATATTAGAATAATCTAAATTATCCAAATTAAACTGGCCATGCGCCCGCTTTGGGGATCTCGCCGATGGGAATAAAAATGATCGGAGTCTGATAAGGTACAGTGCTCGCCGCCAAATACCTGAGTTACCCCCAGTTCAGCCAATTCTTTACGAGCCAAAGCATACAGGTTACCCATCCACTTATTGGGTTTTGTGTTGACAGGGGTAAATTCTTGAGGGACATGCGATGGATCAATATCAAAGGCCGCTAGGACGTCAGGTCCTACCTCAAAAGCACCAGGTCCAATGGCCGGACCCATCCACACCAAAATACTTGCAGGATCAGCAAATTTTGCAACTGCCTTACTCACGATGCCATTGGATAGTCCTTGCCAACCGGCATGCACAGCGGCCACCTGAGTACCAGACGTATTGCAAAAAAGTATGGGCAAGCAATCGGCAGTCATTACCACACAGGGCCAATTAAGGGCTCGCGTATAGCTGCCGTCAGCACTTCTCAAATTAGCTTCTTCAGGCAAATTCAATAATGTTGTAGAGTGCGTTTGATTCAGCCAAAAAGGTTGGCGCTCGAGTTTAAGGTCATGCTGTAATTGGAGGCGATGTTGCTCAACACGCTCTGGCAAATCATGCACGTGTCGAGCCAGATTGAATCCAGCTAAACCCGTTCTTGTTTCGTCAACTTTTAACCCCCGATATGTCGACATTGCGCACACATTTGCAGGAGCGGGCCAATTGGGTGTGAAGTAACACGATGACTGACCCATAGGCTTTATTAGAGCCGCGAGTGGGGGTTAAGCTTAGTATCAATACTAAGATGTTTGAGCAAGTCGGCTAAATCTGCAGGCAAATCTACCTCCCACTCCATATCTTCATGGGTAATGGGGTGCATTAGTTCCAAGCGCTTGGCGTGCAGTGCTTGGCGCTTAAACCCGCGCAAACTATCCAAGAAGTCTTCGTCACAGCCTTTCGGGAGGCGATGGCGGCCACCGTACAAGGGATCACCCTGCAAGGGGTAGTTAATGTGGGTCATATGCACACGAATTTGGTGAGTACGTCCTGTTTCTAACTTCAAGCGGATGTGGGTATGAGCTCGAAACCGGCGCAGAACCCGAAAGTGTGTGATGGCTTCTTTGCCAATGGCAGACACTGCCATTTTTAACCGGTTCCGGCTATGACGCCCCATAGGCTCATCGACAGTTCCACCACCAGTAAGAACGCCTTGCACAACTGCTTCGTACTCGCGCCCCATACTGCGATCTTGCAACTGAGCCACTAACGCCGTTTGCGCAGGAATAGTTTTGGCCACGACCATTAATCCGGTGGTGTCTTTGTCCAAGCGATGCACAATACCCGCTCGGGGCACACCATTGAGTTGGGGACAATGATGCAATAGTGCGTTCAATAAAGTACCACCATGATGACCTGCAGCTGGGTGCACCACTAAGCCTGCAGCTTTATTAATAATCAAAATATGCTCATCTTCATAAACAATATCGATATCAATGGGTTCTGGCTGCCACCGTTCTTGAATTTCTATTTTACATTCTAAGGTTATTTTTTCACCACCATAAAGCTTTTCTCTGGGCCGCAACTGCTCACCATTAACGAGAATATCGCCTTCTTCAATCCACTTTTTCAAGCGTGAGCGGGAGTAATCTGGAAATGCCACAGCGGCAATTTGGTCTACACGCATGCCGGCCCATTCTGGATCGACTTGCGCTTGGAGGGAAATAGTTTCGTGCATGTTAAGACTTTCGTTGGCGCTAGTTAAGCTAGCATATTAAACTAGGCTCTATTGTACAGTATTTGCGGACAATTACGCTGCTCTAAAGACAATGATATACTCAACGCTCTCTGTAATAGGTAAGTTAAACACTATGCAACACAAGACTGCAAATCCCTTGCTTCACGTTTTCGCAATTTTGCTCACCAGCATCGTGCTGAGTGCATGCTCTAGCACCACCAATAAGGAGCCTGTCGTAGAAGACGCTAAGCCGGAAGCTGAACTCTATGCTAGCGCCATGGCCAAGCTAGAAGGCGGCAATTACCGCCCAGCCATAGAAGATTTAGTCGCAATGGAAGCCCGCTATCCATACGGTCGCTATTCTGAACAGGCACAACTTGAACTCATTTATGCTTATTACCGAAGCTTCCAACCCGCTGAAGCCAAAACCGCTGCTGCGCGTTTTATCCGCTTACACCCAGACCATGAGCATGTTGATTATGCCTACTACTTAAAGGGTCTAACCGCTTTTGAAGAGAACAAAGGTGCCTTAGACCAATACATTGGTACAGACAAGGCAAAAAAGGACCCAGGTGCAGCCCGAGATTCCTTTACTGACTTTTCAACACTAATTAAACGGTTTCCAAGCAGCGAGTACGCGGCTGATTCTCGGGTCCGCATGGTGTATTTACGCAACTTATTGGCGGCACATGAGATTCATGTGGCAACCTATTACATATCGATTAAGGCGTGGCTAGCTGCAGCAAACCGTGCCAAGTATGTGGTCGAGAATTACCAACTTACGCCGGCCGTAGAAATCGCTTTGCAGATTATGGTGCAAGCTTATACTGAACTAGGTTTATTAGACAATGCCAGCAATGCCCAGCAAGTTTTAGACGCTAATTTCGGCACCCGCGACGTTTCAGAGGCCACCATTGACCCCAGTGAGGCTGAGGAACAGCAAGCGCCCGAACCCCGATCTTGGCTTAGCCGCTTAACCTTTAACCTATTCGACTAACGAGCAGCTAGGTATCCCAGTTGCAGTAAAGTGTAACTGGAGTTTGGCGCTTGTGCTCTGTTTGACCATAACGTTGCTCTAACTTTTCCTGAGCCTCGATGCCAATTGCCTTACCTTCTAGATAGTCATCTATTTGGTCGTAGGTAATGCCTAATGAGTCTTCATCCGCTTGCTGTGGATTATTTTCCTCTAGATCTGCCGTGGGTGTTTTAGTCACTAACACGTCTGGTGCACCTAAGTGCCCTGCTAGGCTGCGCACTTGGCGCTTGTTTAGCCCAAATAAGGGCGCAATGTCACAAGCCCCATCGCCATGTTTGGTAAAAAAGCCAGTAATCGCTTCCGCACCATGATCTGTACCAATCACTAATCCATTGAGCAAACTTGCGACATAATATTGAGCACTCATTCTTGCCCGAGCCTTATTGTTGCCCCTTGAGAAGTCCAATTTGTGGGCACTTGGTTTAGCTAGGTTGATGAACGATTCAGCTCCTATATCTAAGCCCTTAACCATGGCCTCTATATTAATTTCCAGTCTTTGGCTGGGTTGAATAAAGTCCAAAGCTAACTGAGCATCACTTTCGTCAGCTTGCACGCCATAGGGCAAACGCACAGCGATGAATTGATACTCACTGGTGCCATGCTGCTGATTTAATTCATCACACGCCATTTGCGCTAACTTACCTGCTGTGGTCGAGTCCACACCCCCTGATAAGCCCAGCACTAGCTTTTTAACTCCCGCTGACACCATGCTGTGCTGAAGGAACTCAACTCGCCTGGCCACTTCAAAGTTGATATCGATCGAAGATAGCGTGTGCAAGGCTGAAATAATTTTGTGCTGTTGAGAAGCGCTCATGTTTTTACTCCAAAGTGCTAGGTTAAATTGAATTCTACCCCATATCACCATGAAAGTGATTACCTGCAGGCTTGGATTTCACCCCCTTTACCAAGACTTTTCACTTCACCTGTGTCGGATAGACTGAGCTGCGAGCATCGCGTGTCATGACTTTGTGGTCCATCAACGTTAATCGTTGCTAACAGAGTAAAACCCCTTTTTGTGAGATGTATTTGGTAGCTATAACGCAGTGTATCTAAAGCTGGGGTCACTGATGCGATATCTGTAAAATAGTGTCCATACTGTAGATGCCACATTTCCTGCTGTAAGCCAATACGATGTAACTGCAGCCATGCTTGTTGACGGCCTGCAGCTAATTGATTATGTCGCCATGCAGGCACAGCCATAGCCACGATGACACTGACCAGCGCCAGCACCAATAATAACTCCATAAGACTAAAACCATGCTCATCACGGCGCATCGACATACACCCGATGCTGAAGCAAGGGCGGCCATTTGTTGACCGTTTGTTGGATTGCCTGATGCTCTTGTCTTGTCATACGCAAACTCAAATGCGCCTGTGACATTAACATCACCACACCGACAGCAACCAACAATATCACCATCACTACAGTTAATAACAACCAACCCTGTTGTGAATATCGACAGCATGGCATTAAATGGGGAACAAAGCTTGGTGGGTTAGGCACACACATGATCTAAACGCCAAATAAACATCACTCTATGCAGCACCACTTCATCTTCTCCATGCCATTCCCACTGACTGTTCCCTAGCGCTCTTAACTGTCGACTTGCTCCAAACCTTAACTGTAAACTGACCCTCACTTGATGTAATTTTACTAACCCATTAATTTGATAACTCGGACGCCACTGATCAATTTGGCAGTCTTGATCACTATCTATGCCAAAAGACAGGTCTATCGCTTCAATGTTTGCTAAAAAGCCACTCGATCGGCCACCATGTCTGCGCCGTGTTAGGCCGTGTGCACGAGCGTTATGGGCATATTCATAAGGCACACAGCGGCCTTGATAGGAACGCATTAGGGTGATTTTTTGACCATTACCATGGGTCACCCCAGCACCACATAAATTACGCCAGTCAGTGAGTAGTTGAGCTACCGCCAACTGACTTTGGGATTGCGCTTTGACGACTACCTGGGCCAATAATTTATGTTCATTAAACTGCACTAAACTGGCCATAATGGCCACCATAATTAGCCCTGCAAAGGCCAGGCTGAGCACCATTTCTAAAAGGGTAAAGCCGTATAAACTGTCAGATGCCGTTAGAGGGCCATTTTTATGGACACACACACGACCTCCGTCGGGCATTGACCCACCACTCCCGCAAGTGCTTGAGACCACCTTAATTGGACAACCAACACCCCACCACTGCTGCATCTGTGAGCGCATTTTATGTGAAGTTCAGCATTAGGTAGTAGCTGCAATTTCGA
Source organism: Candidatus Njordibacter sp. Uisw_058 (assembly GCF_047730065.1). Classification (GTDB taxonomy): domain Bacteria; phylum Pseudomonadota; class Gammaproteobacteria; order Pseudomonadales; family Balneatricaceae; genus Njordibacter. The sequence goes on along the minus strand of NZ_CP159829.1, from coordinate 432,583 downwards.
TTGCCAATGGCTCGCCCACGCTTGAGCCATTGCTATTGGACTACAGTAGCTGCCATTTAAGCAGCCTGTGAGCGTTGCCATTGATTTACCGTCTAGCCATTGATAGTGGTTGGGATAGGCCCATACCTGCTTGACTACTTGATCTAATAGGCGATTAGCATAATGCAGTTGCTGACTGTAAATGAGCACTTTTTGACTATGACTTTGAGCTATAAAAAGTAATAAAAACATCACGCTAGACAAACTTAGGCTTAACAGTACTTCGATCAGTGCCAAGCCATATTGACGACCATTGTGGTGGTTTTTTTGATTGATTGGCAGTTGACCTAAATGCATGGCGCTGTCGTTTTTCGCACTCGCCCACTTGATGATATAACTAATGCGTAACCCAAAGTTTGTTGATGATCAGCGGCGTAATTAACCTTAGCAAGGCACAGAACCATGGTGCCAGATTGGGCCGTATTACCTGCGTGATTAAAACTAACTTGGTGGCCACGGTTAAACCGAAAAGATAGACGCTTGTTTATTTGCCATTGTGATAAAGGGGTTTCTGAGGCTTGCCAGAGGCCATCTTTATTCGCATCTAGGTAGACCAAAAAACCTGCTGGCGAACCACACACCTGAGACCAGCATAAGCTCACCTTGGCGCTTTTTTGTAAACTCGTTAAGCGGGCAAAACGAATTTGGTGGGCTAACTTTTGACGTTCATCATGCAAAGATTGCAGATGCCAGGCAGAGTAAATTTGAGGGAGGCCTAGGGAGACCAAAATAGCCATGAGAGCCAAAACAATCAGCAGTTCAAGTAAGCTCCAAGCGGAACAAACACAGGAATATTTTAACTGAAATTGGAGTAAGCGCATGACAACATCCTTATTGGCTGCTGTCTAAGTGTAGCTCAGTTTGCTAAATTATCTCGTATGGTCATGCTTTGCAAATAGGAGCACCTTATGTTTTTAGGGGCCAATGTCACTGGACAGTGATAATTTGCACTTCGAATTTGAGTTCCACACCTGCTAATGGGTGATTGAAATCCATTACTACTTCATCGCCATCGATGGTTTTTACGACCCCTGGTAACTCCGTGTTAGCAGCATCAGAGAAACTCACAACAAGTCCCTGCTCTAGCACCATGTCAGGGCCAAATTGGTGCCGCTTAAGGGTTTGTAAGTTAGCAGGATTGTGTTGGCCAAAGCCATTTTCTGGAGCCACAGTAAAGGTTTTGTGATCACCTACCATCAGCCCGATCAAACAGGCCTCAAAACCAGCCAGTAAATTACCATCACCAATAGTAAGTTCCACAGGAGCTTTATCAAAGGTACTGTCTATGGTGGCACCATTAGCATGATGTAAGGCGAAATTTAATTTCAAATGGGATGACGCGTTAATGCTCTGAGTCACGCTTTGCTGCCTTTTCTGTTTGCCAAAAATCTATAAATAAACCCACCACTCCTATAAAAATGACACTATCTGCCAAATTAAATGCTGGGAAGTAATAAGGTGGGTAATAAACCAAAAGGTAATCGACTACATAACCGTTAACTAAACGGTCAACCAAATTGCCAAGAGCACCCGCCAATACCAAGCTTAAGCTCAGCCCCAATAAAGTTTGATGTTTAGGCGTACGTCTTAACCACATGATGAGCCATATACTAATGCCCAAGGCGATAATGGAAAAAAACCACCTTTGCCAGCCTGGCTGCGAGGCTAAAAAACTAAAGGCAGCTCCCTTATTGTGCACTAAAATAAGGTCAAAAAAAGGCAGCATATTGAGCCTTTCTGCATAGTTAAAATGCTGGCTGATGAGCCATTTGATGTATAGATCCAAAACCCATAGCACCATGATTAACCATATGAAACGCTTCAAGGCTGACGTTTTTAGCACCTTAGGCAAAGTGACGTACCTCACCATCACCACTCACATTATCAACACAACGACTGCAAAGTTCTGGCTCTTCAGCAACCACACCTACATCTGGGCGATGGTGCCAACAGCGCTCACACTTAATGTGCTTCGAGGCGAGTATATCAACCCGCAAGCCTGCACACTCTGTCTCTTCCCCACCACTTTGATCAGTCGCAAGAGAAGCTTTTGAAGTGAGCAATACAAAGCGCAACTCATCCCCCAATTGCTCAAGCTGAGCATGTAACTCTGGCGCTGCGTATAAAGTGATTTCAGCACTCAAAGAGCCACCAATCACACCTTGATTACGATGCGTTTCTAAACACTTATTGACCGCCTGCTTAACACTCATGATTTGAGCCCAGTAGTCGGCCGTCATATTGGTTACCTTGGCCTGAGGGATAGCGTACCAAGTGTCTAACTGAACAGAGTCAGCACGTGCTCCTGGGATATGATCCCACAACTCATCAGCAGTGAAGCTTAAGATGGGTGCAATCCAGCGGGTCATAGTTTCGATGAGATGAAACATAGCTGTCTGCGCCGAGCGCCGAGCAAGACTGTCTGCAGCGCAGGTGTATTGACGGTCTTTTATAATGTCTAGATAAAAACCACCTAAGTCTTGTGAACAAAAATGAGTAATTTTTTGATACACCGCATGGAAGTTATAACTATGATAGGCCGCCTCAATTTCTACTTGAAGCTCCCCCGCACGGCTCAGTACCCATTGATCTAAAGCCAGCATATCATCAACTGCAACTAAGTTATCAGCAGGTGCAAAACCATTGAGGTTTGATAATAAAAAGCGCGCAGTATTGCGAATACGACGGTATGCATCAGCTGTGCGATTCAAAATTTCGTCAGACACGGCCATTTCAGCACTAAAGTCTGAAGAGGCCACCCACAGACGGATAATATCTGCCCCTAAAGTATTACAAACTTTTTGCGGTGACATCACGTTGCCAATGGACTTAGACATTTTTCGTCCTTGGCCATCCACAGTAAATCCATGGGTCAACACACCCTTATAAGGCGCTACACCATGCATCGCAATAGAGGTTTTTAGTGACGATTGGAACCAGCCTCGATGTTGATCTGAACCCTCAAGATAAAGATCTGCTGGGAAACGCAGTTCGGGGCGTTGCTCTAACACAGAAAAGTGGGTAGTACCTGAATCAAACCAAACGTCCATGGTGTCCGTGACTTTTTGATAATCTGCGGCCTCAGCACCCAAAAGATCCGCAGTCTCCAAATCAAACCATGCATCAATGCCATGTTCAGCTACTTTTTGTGCCACTTGTTCGAATAACTCAGCCGTGCGCGGGTGCAGTTCTTGAGTGTGTCGATTAACAAATAAAGTAATGGGCACACCCCAAGTTCGTTGGCGAGACACACACCAATCTGGGCTTGATGACAGCATGCCAGAAATACGAGCTGCGCCCCATTCTGGGTGCCAATCGACGTTTTTTACTGCATCCAGAGCCTGCTCTAACAGGCCATTTTCTGACATGGAAATAAACCACTGGGGCGTAGCACGATAAATAAGGGGTGTCTTGGTGCGCCAGCAGTGAGCATAGCTATGGGTAATTTTAGCTTGGTGTACCAAGGTGCCATGGGCTTCTAGTGCTGCAACGACCTGATCATCCACCTTATAGACATGGGCGCCCGAGAACTCGCCCGCTGCATCAACAAATACACCATTGTCATCGACTAGATTGAGGGTGCCAATGCCATAAGTACGACCAACATTAAAATCATCCACACCATGATCTGGAGAGGTATGCACACTGCCAGTACCCGCTTCTGTAGTCACATGATCGCCTAGAATTAAAGGCACTTGGCGGGCATCATAAAATGGATGCTGTAACGCTAAATTTTCTAACACTTGGCCCTTAGCTTCACCCAATATTTTGAAATCATTAACGCCATAACGCTCCATAGCGCTGGCAACAAGGTCTTTAGCAAACACTTGGCATTCGCCATTCACTTGCACTAGAACATAAGCAAATTCAGCATGCATACTCACTGCTTGGCTCGAGGGCAAGGTCCAAGGGGTCGTGGTCCAAATGACTACCGAGGTTGGCAAATCAGTCACTACTCCAAAGGCTTTATGCCACGCATGGGGGTCTAACACCTTATATCTCACATCAACGGATAGGGATACCTTGTCCTGATATTCCACTTCGGCCTCTGCCAAGGCAGAAGCACCAACCACACTCCAGTAAACGGGTTTATAGCCTTTAACCAAATGACCATTGGCGACGATCTTACCTAAAGAACGAATAATATTGGCTTCAGTCTCAAAGCGCATGGTCTTATAGGGATTTTCCCAGTCACCAATAATGCCGAGACGCACAAAGTCAGCCATTTGACCGGCCACTTGTTTTTCTGCATAGATGCGGCACTTTTCACGGAATACAGAGTGGGTGACCTTGTTACCCGCTTTACCAATTTTTTGCTCTACCTTATGTTCAATAGGCAGTCCATGGCAATCCCAACCGGGCACGTACGGAGCATCAAACCCACAGAGGGTCTTCGACTTTACAATGATATCTTTTAATATTTTATTGACTGCATGACCAATATGAATGTCACCATTGGCATAGGGAGGGCCATCATGCAGAATAAATTGTTCACGGCCTTTGCCAACGGTGCGCAACTTATTATAAAGATCCATTTGCTGCCACTTTTTGAGTATTTTAGGCTCACGCTGGGCTAAGTTACCTCGCATTGGAAAGTCAGTTTGAGGTAAGTTCAAGGTGGATTTATGGTCACTCATACTTAGGGTCACTTATTAAATAATAATCAATTAAGGGATGCTTGGTGCAGCAGCAAAGAAATCTTTAGCTGTTTGCATATCGAGTCCTATTTGGATTTGCAGTTGGGCAAGTCCATCAAATTTTTGTTCACTACGAATAAACTGGCAAATTTCCACACTGATGGTTTTACCATAAAAATCACCACTAAAATCAAATAGGTGAACTTCTAATTGGGGTTGAACCCCAGCCACTGTGGGCCGGTAACCAATATTGGCTACACTAGTAACAGGTTGGTCTAATAACCCGTGTACCAAAGTTGCGTATACACCTTGCAACGCAGGCCGCGGTTTTTGCAAGCGAATATTAGCCGTAGGCACGCCTAACTTACGGCCCAACTGTTGCCCATAAGCGACTTTGCCTGTGACCGTAAAAGGACGGCCTATAAATCGTCTTACGGCCTCTAAATCATGAACTTCCAGGGCATTACGAATGCGAGTACTGGATACACGTTCACCATCGAGTTCACAGGTTTGAGTATTTTCCACATCAAAACTGTGTTTCAAACCTTGTGCTTGCAAGAGTGCAAAGTTGCCAGTGCGGCCTTGGCCAAATCGAAAGTCATCCCCGACAACAAAGTGACTTACAGCTAATCCACTGACTAATAATTGCTGAATAAAATCATGGGCGCTCAGGCTGAGTAATTTAGTATCAAAGCGCAGGCACAGTACTTGATCAATACCATATTGCTCTAGTAAACGTAATTTTTCTCTTAATCGCGTTATTCGACGCGGTGCCTGATCCTTGGCAAAGTATTCTAATGGCTGTGGTTCAAACAAAATAACCGCTGCGGGTAAGCCTTGCAAAATAGCTTTTAGCTTGACTTGGCGCAGAACTCGTTGGTGACCGACATGGACACCATCGAAATTTCCAATGGTCGCCACACAGCCACGATGCTTTGGCTTTAGGTTGTAAAGACCACGAATAAATTCCATAAACACTCGTCAAATGTGAGGCTACAGACCTCAGCAAAAAGTAAGCCTAACATTATATACAGACCAGACTCATTTTGCGACTCAGAAAATGGCTATTAGAGGATCATCTACTTGGCTATTTTGGTCCCTGTAAATGACTCCAGCGCAGTCCCGCTAACACTAGCCCTATGGCATAAGCCAAAACACCAAGTATCACGATCATACTCAGGTACTCAACCCGCGGCCATAATCCCCATGCAAGCCATATTTGTGACGGTTGATAAGTCATATAAATAACACCCATTAAGGCTGCACTCGACAATATTATGCGTCCTAAAAACAGCCCCCATCCAGCACAAGGCTGCCATATTTTTTGTTTATATAAACCCAGACCTAGTAAAACCACATTTAACAAAGCTGACAAAGAGGTTGCCATCGCTAAACCCACGTGGGCAAATTGCCAGACCAGCAATAAGTTGAACAGCATGTTACTGGCCATAGCCCAAATACCAATGCGCACCGGCGTTTTCATATCTTGGCGTGCAAAATATCCAGGCGCTAACACTTTAATGAACATAAAAAATAACAGACCCAGGGCATAGGCGCGCAAACTTGCGGCGCTATGCAATACGTCTTGCTCACCCATAGCCCCATAATGAAACAGTGTAGCTACCAAAGGAACTGCTAAAAGCGCCAAAGCAATAGCCGCAGGTACACCAACCAGCAACACCATGCGCAAGGCCCAATCTAACGTATTACTGAATACTTGCGGCGATTTCGCGGCATGTCTTTTCGATAGGCCAGGCAAAATTACCGTGGCAATAGCGATACCAAATACACCCAGCGGCAACTCCATCAACCTATCTGAATAATATAACCAAGATACGCTACCCGTTTGTAATAATGAGGCTAGCACCGTATCAAGTAACAAATTAATTTGTGACACAGAGACACCAAACATGGCTGGCAACATCAGCTTCATCACTTGTTTCACGCGACTGTCGGTGAAGCCGAGTCGAGGGCGAACTAACAAACCTAACTGCGCCACAAAAGGCAACTGCAAAGCTAATTGCAAAATACCAGCCACCATGACACCCCAGGCCAGAGCCATGACTGGCACCCGCATTTGTGGAGCTAGCCAAAGAGCAGCAGTTATTAAACTAAGGTTAAGTAGCACAGGAGTGAGTGCGGGAATAACAAAGCGTTGAGCATGGTTTAACAAACTCCCTAAGAAACCCGTCATAGAGATCAACAATAAGTAAGGAAAAGTAATGCGCAACATGTCTGCTGTGAGACCTAGCTTATTACCATCTCCTGCAAAACCCGGTGCAAACACTAAGGCTAAAACAGGCGCAGCAACGACAGCAACGAGCGTAATCAGAGTCAATGCCATCAACAAACTGCCCGCCACCTTGCTCACCATGGCTCGCAGTAACTGTTTGTTGTCTTGTTGACTCAATTCTGCAAGCACGGGCACAAAGGCTTGGTTAAATGCACCTTCAGCAAATAATCTACGCAAGAAATTAGGGATTTTAAAGGCTACAAAAAATGCATCTGCATGAGAACCTGCACCAAATATAGTCGCAATGACCACATCACGCGCTAAACCCAAAATGCGGGATAACATCGTCATGCTGGCAACAATAAGACTAGAACCAAGCAAACCCTTTGTGTCCTTTGATAGGTTCGGCGAAGGCCTGCTGGATGGTGAAGAAGAACTCATAAATCCCTATGTATGATTAATTCCAGGCCAAAGTTACATTAATTTGGCCTGTTTACGGATGATTTAACCCATGGTAACGCAAAAACTCCAAAATGAGCTGTTATTTATAACAAAAAGACTCAATCTAAGTTGACAAGCGACGGCTAAACGGGAATAATTTCGCACCTCATAAACACCCTGCTAAAAGTTTTGTGTTAAACACTTCATTTTAAGCTTTTTATTATATTTATATAGGAGCCAGATCGTGGCCAATTCCGCTGGATCAAAGAAACGCGCTCGCCAGGCAGAAAAACGTCGCAGTCATAACGCAAGCCTGCGCTCCATGGCACGCACATACTTAAAGAAAGTTATCGCTGCTATTGAAGCTGGCGACAAAGAAGCTGCCCAAGCCGCGTATACAACTGCCGTATCTATTATGGACAAAAGTGTTTCGAAAGGCATTTTTACCATGAACAAAGCCGCTCGTCACAAAAGCCGCTTAAGTTCAAAAATCAAAGCCCTGTAAATTATTTGGGTTTATAAAAACCGGCTAAGGCCGGTTTTTTTGTGTCTGTTAGAAACAGTAAACACACCGAAAATCTTCACTACAGTTCTAAATCAAAACAAAAAACTTACATCGCTTCAGACTATAGGGCTAGGGTTTGGGCTAACTAATTTTTAACCCTAGGCCTTGAATTACCCCACCAGCGCTCACTAGCACTAAACAAGAAGGCATAATAGGGGCCCAATTATGCCTTATATTGTCTAAAGGTTCTGATGCAATGGCAATGCCGCCATTATCCAATTTCCTCGAACGATAGAGTGTTGGACTGTATGCATCTGAAGCATACCTGAGGGCAAATAAATCTGACCCATCGGCGCCAACGGCGGCAATGCGCAGGGGTTCACTAATCGACATTTTTGTGCGCATGCGTTCAAGGATGCCAATAACCTTTCCACACGCCATTTCGACCGACTTTGAAAGGCCAAATTGTAACAAAAGTAAAAATAATAGCTCTGAGTCTGTTGTCCCCTGACGAGCTTGATACAGCTCATCTGAAAGCAACGATTCTAACGAGCGTTGCATTTTATAGAAGCCACCAATTTGACCATTATGTGCAAAGTTCCAGTTTTGATAAGCGAAAGGATGGCAATTGGCGCGCATAGTGCTGCCTGTTGTGGATGCCCTCACATGGGCAATAAACAGTGGGGCTTGCACTAAGCGACAAAGGCTTAAGAGATTTTCATCAGATTAGGCTGGCAAACAATCTCGATAAAGGCCTGGTTCAGGATTTGAACCATACCACGCGATACCAAAGCCATCTCCATTGGTAGACACTTTAGATTCATAGGCGTCCTTACTTTGAAACAACAAGGAATGTTGAGGCGCTGTGACAATGTTTTCGAGGGCGATTTGAAGGCCAACGTAAGCGGCTAAACGACACATATTAAACTTGCCTCTAATTGCTAGTAGCTGCAGGAAAAAGCCCACAGTCCAGAGTATAGACCCTGATGCGGCACCTAGCTGCTGTTAGCCCTAGATTAAAACGACGACAGGCAAGTTTTGGACTGCAGTCTAAATAAGCACAAGATTATCCCGGTGAACAAGTTCAGGTTCAGCAACGTAACCCAGAGTTTGCTCAATTGAATGACTTGCCAGACCCATGATTTTGAGAGTTTCTGCAGCCGAGTAGTTTACTAGCCCACGGGCAATAGTATGACCATGAACGTCTAAAATTAGCACCATATCACCTCGAGTAAAGTCACCCTTAACCAGAGTCACACCCACAGACAATAAACTTTTACCTTGCTGAGTCAGTACCTTTGCAGCCCCCTCGTCTAAGTGTAATTCGCCCTTAGCTTTAAGGTGACCAGCAAGCCATTGTTTGCGAGCTAAAAGAGGCTGTTGGTCAGGTACAAATAAGGTTCCTAGGGACTCACCTTGACGCAAGCGCTGCAGTACATCAGCAGTGCGACCATTCGCAATAATGGTATTGGCTCCCGAACGCGCAGCTAATTTCGCCGCTTGTATTTTTGTCAGCATGCCGCCACTGCCTAGAGCACCTGCAGACCCGCTAGCCATAGCAATGAGAGCAGGGTCACCAGCTTGGACTTGGTGCAATAATTTAGCATCATCATGGTGACGAGGGTCTTTGTCGCAGAGTCCATCTTGATCAGTGAGTATAATCAACAAATCTGCTTCTACTAGATTGGCAACTAGTGCGCCTAAAGTGTCGTTGTCACCAAACCGGATTTCGTCCGTGGCCACCGTATCATTTTCATTCACCACAGGGATCACATTATGATTCACGAGGGCGCGCAAGGTACCACGGGCATTAAGATAACGCTCACGGTGGGTCAAATCGTCATGGGTCAGAAGAATCTGGGCCGTGCCCATGCCATGGCGTGAGAAGCTTTGTTCGTAACACTGCACTAACCCCATTTGCCCTACAGCTGCTGCAGCTTGAAGCTTATGAATCTCGTTTGGCCGCTGCGTCCAACCCAAACGCACCATGCCTTCAGCAATAGAACCCGAAGACACGAGCACAATCTCTACACCCTGTTGACGTAACTGAGCTAGCTGATCAACCCAGCCTGAAATAGCCTGTTTATCTAAGCCTTTACCATCGTTGGTCAACAACGCACTGCCGATTTTCACCACCCAGCGCTGGCCACTTACGGCAACTGAATGACTAGTCATAGGTGTACTCGACTTCAACGTCATAGTCGTCATCGTCATAGTCATCATCATCGAGGTCGTGGTTACCCTGCGCCGCCAAACGTTGTTGATGACGAGCAAGCTTAAATTGCTGCACCCGCTCACGCGCTTCTTGTTCTAAACGCAATTTCAATTCTTCTTCTTGCGCAGCATATTCAGGATCAGCAAGAGTGCGCTCATTGCGCTCTTCAATATAATCCATGATATCGCCCGCAAGTTTTAATGTGCCTTGCTTATTGATCGCTGCAATTTCAAAAACTGGACCTTTCCAATTTAAGGCTTTAACCACAGATTGGCAGCGTTCTTGACGCTCATCTTCTGGCACTAAATCTAACTTATTAAGCACCAGCCAGCGCTCACGATCTGCTAAGGCTGGACTAAACTTCTCTAGTTCACGAATGATTATTTGAGCTGATTGTGCTGGTGTCAAATCATCCCAAGGCGCCATATCCACTAGGTGTAACAATAAGCTTGTGCGAGATAAGTGCTTTAAGAATTGGATACCCAAACCGGCACCCTCTGCTGCACCTTCTATCAGACCCGGTATATCGGCCACCACAAAACTACGATGGCGTTGCATGCTCACCACCCCAAGGTTAGGCGTCAGTGTAGTAAAAGGATAATTGGCAACTTTTGGTTTGGCTGCAGAAACGGCACGAATAAAAGTAGATTTACCCGCGTTCGGTAAGCCTAACAAGCCGACATCAGCTAACACCTTCAGTTCAAAACGAAGGTTGCGCTTTTCTCCAGGAGAACCGTTCGATGTTTGCCGGGGTGCACGATTAACACTCGATTTAAAACGGGTATTACCGAGACCGTGAAAACCCCCTTGGGCAACTTTCACAATATCACCAGCTTCAGCTAAATCAGCCAAAACTTCATCCGTGTCACGATCAACAATAGTGGTACCCACTGGCACTGTCAGGGTCATGTCCTCACCAGAACCACCAGTGCAGTCACTACCCTTGCCTGATTCACCAGACTGAGCTTGATAACGAGGTTGAAACCGATAATCAACCAAGGTGTTCAGGGTTTCATCGGCGACGACGAAAATACTGCCACCATCGCCACCATCGCCACCATCAGGCCCACCACGAGGAATGTACTTTTCCCGGCGAAAGCTTAAGCATCCGTTACCGCCTTTACCCGCTTCCACAATGACGTTACTTTCGTCAACAAATTTCATTCATTCTCCGTGCAGTCTGGACTGCGAGATAAAGGCTCCGCGCCTTGATCAGTAATATTTAAATGGCCACTTATATACTATTTAACGGGGTGGCAAAACGCACTTCTTGAACACAAAAAAGCCCCGCTAGGCGGGGCTCTTTTTAAAGACGCCTGAGGCCTCTTCAGGATACTTAACTTTAAGCCGGTACTGCCGGTACAATAGTAACGAACTTCCGGTTTTTAGGACCTTTAACAACAAACTTAACGGTGCCAGTTACTGTAGCAAACAAGGTGTGATCTTTACCACAACCAACATTTGTACCAGCATGGAAGTGAGTACCACGCTGACGAACTAGAATATTACCCGCGTCAACAGCCTGACCGCCAAAGCGCTTCACGCCTAAGCGTTTCGACTCTGAATCGCGACCGTTGCGAGTACTACCACCTGCTTTCTTATGAGCCATGGATTATCTCCTTACGATTAGGCACTAATGCCAGTAATCTTAACTTCGGTAAACCACTGACGATGACCCATCTGCTTCATGTGGTGCTTACGACGCTTGAATTTCATGATGCGTACTTTCTTACCGCGACCGTGGGATACGATCTCTGCAGAAACCTTAGCACCTTGAACAACAGGGGCACCGATCTTAACATCTTCACCGTTAACTACTAAAAGCACACGGTCAAAGTCAACGCTTGCGCCAACTTCAATGTTGAGTTTTTCTAGCTTGAGGGTCTCGCCCTCTTCTACACGGTGCTGCTTGCCACCGCTTACAATTACTGCATACATACTCTTCTCCAATATGTGCTGATCCGGCTACTAAAAAAAGGCCTGCTGCTAATAGCATTCAAAGCCCCACACGTGGGTCTCTAAAGTGCCATATGACAGGGAGCAAGTTGGACCAGTCACAGGGGGCGTAATTTTACGCTAACTTAGAGCCATCCACAAGTCTAAAAGGACAGCATCTTAAGGCTTTTTAGTCACCGCCTTCGTAACCACAAGTCAATGTAAAAAGCGGGCCCAGTAATGCGCCTGCCGTTCGACCTTTCCTTGACACTTGAGCCTTAGCTCACTAGCATGTCGCACCTGACTCCATAATATTCGATTCCGCATCACCTATGCAGGCTAAAGATTTATACACTTCCGTAAAAGACGACTTCACTGCAGTTGATGTTGCCATAGTGGAGCACCTGCGCTCCCAAGTTCCTTTAGTGGAAAAAATTGGCCAATACATCATAGAAAGTGGTGGTAAGCGTTTGCGCCCATTGTTGGTGTTACTGGCGGCACGAGCTTGCGGCTATGAAAAAGACCAGCACATCAATCTTGCTGCAGTCGTAGAATTCATCCATACGGCCACATTACTTCATGATGATGTGGTCGATACCTCGAGTTTAAGACGTGGCAAACCCACTGCCAATAACAAGTGGGGTAATTCTTCCAGTGTATTGGTGGGAGATTTTTTGTATTCACGCGCCTTTCAGATGCTCGTCTCGATTGGCCAGCTTGATGTTATGGATACCTTATCCAACGCCACTAACATAATTGCTGAAGGTGAAGTTTTACAACTTCTAAATGCAAAAAATCCAGATGTAAGCGAATCTGATTATCTAGACGTGATTCTTGGTAAAACAGCCATGTTATTTGAGGCTGCAACTCATACGGGTGCTCAATTAGCCCATGCTAGTAATCAGCAGACAGAGGCTCTTCGACGCTTTGGCAGACACTTAGGCATTGCGTTCCAACTCATAGACGACCTTATGGATTACACTGGTGATCTAAACAGCATGGGTAAAAATGTGGGTGACGACTTAGCTGAGGGGAAACCCACTTTGCCGCTCATTCATGCGATGGCCCATGCCCAAGAGGATGAACGCAAACTCATTCGTAAAGCAATTAGGCAAGGTAACAGTGAACAGCTTGAAGAAATACAGTCTATCCTTCAACGCTGTGGTTCGTTGGATTACACCTACGCAAAGGCCACCCAAGAGACTGAAGATGCCTTAAAATGCCTGAGTGAACTGTCTGATTCGACTTACAAAAATTCCTTAGCGGATTTATGCACCCTAGCCTTAACCCGACAAAACTAATAATGCTATAATGTCAGCGTAACCTGTATTGAACCTTTGCTACTCGACTATGAGTGATCACAAAGCGACTTTCTCGAAGCTACCACACGGAAATTTAATCATGAGCAGACCTTCTTCCTTCAATCGTGACGAGTTATTGTCCTGTGGTAATGGTGACATGTTTGGTCTAGGCAATGCCCGCCTCCCCGTTGGAAATATGCTTATGATGGATCGTATTACTCACATTTCTGAAACTGGTGGCAGCAATGACAAGGGGCAAATCATAGCTGAATTAGACATCCATCCAGACCTGTGGTTTTTTGATTGCCATTTCCCAACAGACCCAGTAATGCCAGGTTGCTTGGGCTTAGACGCCATGTGGCAAATTGTTGGCTTTTACCTTGGCTGGAAAGGTAATAAGGGCCGTGGACGGGCTTTAGGCTGTGGTGAAGTTAAGTTTTTTGGGCAAGTCCTTCCCACGGCTAAAAAAGTAACCTACACCATCGATATTACTCGCTACATTGAGCGTAAATTAGTCATGGGTATCGCCAATGCGAGTATGGAAGTCGATGGCCGAGAGATATACACAGCTAAAGATCTGCGCGTAGGTTTATTTACTAGCACGGATGATTTTTAAGATATTGATGATGCCTTGGGTTCATTATTTAACTGCACATTGACGAGGTCTATTATGCGACGTGTTGTCGTTACCGGATTAGGAATTGTATCTTGCATTGGTCACAATCAAGATGAAGTTTTAGCATCTCTCAGAATAGGCAAATCAGGCATTAGTTTTCAGCCTGAATACCAAGAGATGGGCTTTAAGAGCCATATTGCGGGCAGTGTTGATATTGACTTTGCTAGCTTAATTGACCGCAAGTTACTACGCTTTATGGGTGATGCCGCGGCGTACGCCTACTTATCGATGCAGCAAGCGATTGCTGACGCGGGCCTAACAGAAGAGCAGGTCTCTAACCCACGGACAGGATTGATTGCAGGCTCAGGTGGAGCGTCTACTGCCAATGTTTTAGAGGCTGCTGATGGTATGCGTGACAAAGGTTTGCGGCGAGTAGGCCCATACCGTGTTACCCGCACCATGGCGAGCACTGTATCCGCCTGCTTGGCAACTCCATTTAAGATAAAGGGATGCAACTACTCCATTACTTCTGCCTGTTCCACCAGCGCCCACTGTATCGGTAACGCTATGGAACAGATCCAACTCAATAAACAAGATGTCGTTTTTGCAGGTGGTGGTGAAGAGCTGCACTGGAGTCAAAGCGTGTTGTTTGATGCTATGGGAGCTTTATCTAGTAAGTACAACGAAACACCCACTCGAGCTTCTCGCGCTTATGATGCCAACCGTGATGGTTTTGTCATTTCTGGTGGTGGTGGCATGTTAGTTTTAGAAGAACTAGAGCATGCAAGGGCTAGGGGTGCAAAAATCTATGCTGAGCTCGTTGGCTACGGCGCCACCTCAGATGGTTATGACATGGTCTCGCCGTCTGGAGAAGGCGCAATGCGCTGCATGCAACAAGCTATGAGTACCACAGATAAGACGATTGACTACATTAATGCCCACGGTACCAGCACCCCTGCAGGTGACATTCAGGAACTTAAAGCGGTGAAGTCAGTATTTGCTGATCAGTGTCCACCAATCACTTCAACCAAGTCATTGACAGGCCATTCGTTGGGGGCTGCAGGCGTGCAAGAGGCGATTTATAGCCTTTTAATGCAAGCTAACAGCTTTATTGCAGCCTCTGCGAACATAGATAATTTGGACGAAGGGGCAGACGGTATGCCCGTGATAACCGAAAAACAAAACGATGTAGAATTAACCACGGTCATGTCTAATAGTTTCGGTTTTGGCGGCACTAACGCCAGCTTAGTGTTTACCAAATATGTTGCTTAACTATTTTACCTTGTAAACTGGCTTTGTAATAACGGATAGGATACCTGAGGCGCGTGAGATGCCTGAGATGCGCTACTAGTCAAATTAGTGCGAGGGCATTGCTGTAAAGCAATGCCATAAGTCTACGAAATTTGGGCTAAGTTCTCTGTCATCCAGTCTACCATTTGGGCATGCATCTGCTTAGTCGATACATCAGCACTAATAGGCTGGCCAATTCTTACATTCACTTTGCCCGCGTGCTTGATCCATTTATGGGGCGGCGATAAACGCCCACTATTTTGTACGATGGGTAATATTGGCACCCCCGCTTGATGGGCCAGCATGGCAGCGCCTTTGGTACAGGGGCCTAAAGAGCCTGGTGGCCGGCGAGTGCCTTCAGGAAATATCACTACAGAAATACCCGCATTCAAACGTTCACACCCCTGCTGAGATAGCTGTTTCAATGCATTAGTTTTACGTTTACGATCTATGGCAATAGGGTTAAGCATAGCTAGGGCCCAGCCAAAAAATGGAATGTATAATAATTCTCGCTTGAGCACTGTACTCACGGGCAAGCCCATAGTGAGTAGGTAAAATGTTTCCCAGTCGCCTTGGTGATTGCAAGCCACGACTAAGGGTTGATTTTTAGGGATATTGTGCAAGCCTGTTATTTCAAAACTTACCCCACACGTTATTTTCATCCATTGCAGCACTGTGCGATTGCAATAGCTAACAAATTTAAATCTAAGGCGGCGCTTAACGATCGGCGAAGTCATCACTAATAACATTGAAGCCACAATTGAAATGACTCCCAACCCCAAATAAAATAATACAGCTCTAAAAGTTAGCATAAGCTTAGCCTCCCGTCACAGGTGGAAAAAACGCCACTTCTGCAGCCCTCGAGACTAAAGTGTCAGCCTTAGCCATCACCTGATCTACAGCGACTAGCACGGTTTCGTTATGCAGAGCACTGGCCCACTGAGGGTGGGCTTGTATGATATTCTCAACTAGCTGTGACACATTTACTTCGTGCTCTATAGAGATCTCTATACCAGCAACACCTAACTGATCTTTGAGTTGTCCAAAAAATAGAACTTTGATCATGCATGACCTGCTGGAGTTTGATCAGCTTGCCAATGACCACTTTTACCACCTTGTTTTTCCATCACTCTCAAGCCATTAATAGTCATACCACGATCGACAGCTTTGCACATATCATAGAGGGTTAGGGCGGCCACAGAAGCGGCACACAATGCCTCCATTTCTACACCCGTGCGGCCATTGAGTTTGCATATGGTTCTGATCCGCACACGATTGAGTTCCACTTCTGGAATCAAGTCAACACCAACCTTAGTTAGCATAAGCGGATGGCACAGGGGGATTAAGTCACTGCACTTTTTTGCTGCTTGGATCCCTGCTATGCGGGCCACAGCTAAAACATCACCTTTTTTATGTTTGCCTTGGGTGATCAACGCTAAAGTCTCTGGCATCATTTCCACAAAGGCTTCAGCATGGGCAACTCGGGTCGTGATGTCTTTTTCAGAAACATCGACCATGTGCGCATGACCTTGGCTGTCTAAGTGAGTCAAGTTTGACATAACGTGGGTTACCCTTAGCCTACAACTGCGGCATTAAATTGTTGTTGGCGCATTACTGGGTTTGCATACATGGCCAATGCATAATCTTGCTGTTTAAGCGTAAGGTCTGCAAACCGCTGCCGCAAGGCATCACTAGCAGGATGAGCCTGTCCCGCACTCATCGCATAAGCTGCCATATTAGTCCCATGCAATCGATAGTTTAGGGCGATACTTGTATCAATGGCGCAGGCAATTTCTTCTGGCGTATTAAACTGCCCAGCCAACGGCTCTCCAAAAGCAACATGCACTTTGCCTTTATGGCCAACGATGCCTTTAACGATACTCTTCATGTCTTCAAATTGAGCCTTAACATATTCACCACTGCTGGCTACAGCCTCTAATTCACAAGCTTTAGCTTGGTCACAGGGGTCAAACTCATAAGCAATAGACACAGGAACTATATGCAAACTATTAATATAGTCAGCATAACTTTGACCTGATTTCTTTTTACTCATGTAAAGCATTTTCATCACCGCCACATCTGTGGCATCGATCCCATCTTTAGCACGGCCTTCGCGCTGTGCTATCCATATGTTGTTACCCGTGTGGACCGACTGATCAATATAGCTCGATAGGTCCATATAGGCTTTCATTTTTTCCCGTAACCCAATGGCAGATCGTTTAACCACAAAGCTTTTATTTAAGCGCATAATGTCGCTGACATAAGGTTTTTGTAACAGGTTGTCCCCAATCGCCACGCGCGCAGTGCCGAGACCCTGCTGATCCAAACCATAACTCACTAATGCAGGGTCCATGGTAATATCACGATGGTTGGAGATAAATAAATAACCTGTGTCTAGGTTGAGTTTATCAAGACCACTATAGGTGAGTTCAGAGACCGTGCGCTTGAGCATTTTCCCCATATACTTGGCAATCATCTTTTGCCATGAGGCAACGTCTGTGACATGTTTAAACTCTCGTTTGAGTGCCCATTGGATCAGCGGATTTATTAAGGGGCCCAAAACAGACTTCAAACGGGGAAACTTATAGCGCCCCAGCACGTCCAACAGTTCTTTGTTAGTTACCAGTTCATCAATAACAGGCCTAACCTCTTCATCATTATAAGGTCTGATATCATGAAATGGATCAATTTTACTGGTCATATTATTCTTGTTATCCGCCAGTGGCGTTCATAAATCGGAGAATTTGCGGTTTCTCATGCAAATCAAAATAGTGTTTTTCTGGCTTCAACGCCATCGCTGCAATAATAGCTTGTTTTAGTGATTCTATCTGGCCAGGCTGGCTCCGAAGTATAGGCATCAAATCAACACTATGTTCGTTACCTAAACAGAGCAGTAACCGCCCTTCGACAGTCACCCTTACCCGATTGCAATCACCACAAAAATTATGACTATGAGGAGAGATAAATCCAACCCGAGTGCCATGATTAAGCATACTGTAGTAGCGTGATGGTCCTGCTGTCTTTTGAGGATTGTAGGTTAATGGATAGCGCTGCTCAATAATTTCACGCACTTCGTCGCTGGAGCAATAAGTAACAGCACGATCATGACTTTCGATGGTGCCTAGTGGCATTTCTTCAATAAAAGCAATATCAATGCCTTTATCTCGAGCAAACTCTACTAAATCCAGCACTTCATCATCATTACTACCTCGCATCACCACTGCATTGAGCTTTATACGCTCAAATCCGGCTTCAATGGCTGCATTAATACCTTGCAAGACTTGGGGCAGTTTTCCAGTTCGGGTCATCGCTTTGAACTTAGCTTCATCTAAAGAGTCTAGACTGACATTGAGGCGCTTTACCCCCGCCTTTTTTAAGGCTTGGGCATGGCGCACTAACTGCGAACCATTAGTGGTGATAAGCAGTTCATCTAGCCCTTCAAGACGGCCTATATGATGTAAATTATCCACTAAACCCCTGCGGACCAGAGGCTCACCTCCAGTGAGCCGAATACGGTTTACTCCCAACTCGACAAACGCTCGCGCAACTAGTTGAATCTCTTCAATACTCATAATGCTTTCGCGGGGCAAAAAAGTCATCTCTTCTGCCATGCAATAAACACAACGAAAGTCACAGCGATCAGTCACGGAAATACGCACATAATTTACTTGGCGTCCAAAATCATCGATTAATTGATGCTGCATAAGATCACTCGTAGCCACATTGAATGGCCCCTTCAAATTAAATTACGGGTTAGTATACCTGCCCTTGCCCTTCTCTTCTAACTTCGCGCCCTGTCTTTTTTAATCGCAGTTAATTTAAGTCCCAATCACTACCTATTTACTCGATTATTAGATCACGTGTTTGCCTTTAAACACTTGATCTATTACCTTAACCAGACCGGAGCGCCAGGGCCTTTGACGTATCCCAAAGGTCGTCTGTATTTTACTGCAATCAAGCACACTATAGGCTGGTCGAGGTGCGGCAGCTGGCCATTCAAGACTAGTCACAGCATCAATAGCTTCAGCCTCGGTGACACCATGTTTTTTTGCTGCAGCAAGTATAGCTTCTGCAAAACCTTTCCAACTCGTCACTTCAGCACCGCTATAATGATAAGTGCCCCATACATCAATGTCACACTCTAACTGTTTAATTATTGCAATAAGCACTCGTGCCACATCGTTGGCATAGGTAGGGCAACCATACTGGTCAGAAACGGCCTTAACCTGATGATGCTCTTGCAGTTGTTTTAAAGTTCTGAGAACGAAATTATTACCTTGAGCACTGAAAATCCAGCCCACGCGTAAGATAATATGGTGAGGGCAGTATTGCCTTATGGTCTGCTCTGCTGCCAACTTAGCCACTCCGAAACGATTTACTGGTGCAGCAAAAGAGTCCTCTTTATATGGCACCTTTTGCTCACCATCAAACACATAATCAGTTGACAAGTGTAATAATGGCAGAGCTAACTCATGACAAGCCTGTGCTAAAACCATGGCCACATCATGATTAGAAACATAGCTTTTTTGGGCATTGTCTTCAGCTAAATCTACCACAGAGTAGCTTGCTGTATTCACCACATAACTGGGTTTGAAGCTTACAATAGCGGCCTTAATAGACTCCAATTGCAAACTGTTGAGTATACTGTCGTCAAACCATACGGCAGACACCCCAGCACTCAAAGCTCTGGCACAAAGAGCTGATCTAACTTGGCTAGATACGCCCGTGACCAAAATTTTAATATTACTCATCACCTATTGTTTGTCCAAATACACTTGCAGTTGCTGTTGGAGTTCATACTTGCGCTGCGCATTACAAAAGCTAGCATCAATCGCGTTAGAGGTAAATTTAGCCAGCTGCTCATAAGTCAGTGGGTGGGCGTTAGCTAGAGCATTAAAGTTGTCGTTCATATAACCACCAAAGTAAGCAGGATCGTCGGAATTGACACCCACGCTGACACCCTTGTACAATAAATCAACAATATTGTGCTGCTCCATAGATGCAAAAACTTTCAGTTTAGTATTTGATAGTGGACACACGGTTAAATGGATTTGTTCATCAATGAGTCTAGTTACTAATTGAGGGTCATCAACACAGCGCACACCATGGTCAATGCGACTCACTTGGAGGATATCCAAAGCGTCTATGATGTTGCTCGAAGGACCTTCTTCGCCAGCATGTGCTACAGTGAGATAACCCTGTTGACGGGCAGTGGCGAACACCCTAGCAAACTTTTCAGGAGGGTGTCCTAATTCTGAGGAATCTAGACCCACAGCAACAATTTGCTGTTTCCATGCTTGAGCTTGGTTTAACGTATCAAAAGCACTTGCTTCATCTAAATGGCGCAAAAAACACAGGATTAGCTGACTACTAATACCTAGTTCAATCTCTGCTGCAGCCAATGCCCCACAGATACCTTTCATTACTAGGTCGAAATCTACACCCCGACTAGTGTGAGTTTGTGGGTCAAAAAATAACTCTGCATGCAGCACATTATCTGTCTTACAGCGCAGCATATAAGCCCAAGTTAAGTCATAGAAATCCCTCTCTGTGATAAGTACCTGCGCGCCCTGATAATAAATATCCAAAAAAGACTGCAGGTTTGAAAAATCATACGCCGCACGAACTTCATCTGGACTAGCATATGGAATATCG
Source organism: Candidatus Njordibacter sp. Uisw_058 (assembly GCF_047730065.1). Taxonomy (GTDB): domain Bacteria; phylum Pseudomonadota; class Gammaproteobacteria; order Pseudomonadales; family Balneatricaceae; genus Njordibacter. Next base: position 411,716 of record NZ_CP159829.1, on the reverse strand, counting down.
ATGTTATTGCGTTTAGCTAGCTGAAACATCAGTTCTGGTTCTAAGCTACCCTCAATGTGCAAGTGCAGCTCAACTTTTGGCAAACCAGCAATAAATTGATACAAAATAAGATCCCAATTAGGCAGTTTTAATATTCGCCAATTCTAACATTATTTATTACCTGCAAGGACTTTCACAAAATATAAGGCTACTTTTCAGTTTTATATTTGTTAGTTAAACTAATGGTGGCGAATATGCGTCTCAAACACAATTAACTAGTATAAGAAGTCACCTATGAGTTCAAAAAAACCCGATCCAAGGCACTATCCTAAAAATGGTGGCTGGAACAGAATGTATACGGCCACTGTATTTTCGCTTAAAGGCATGGCTTATTGTTTTAAACATGAAGCAGGTATGCGGGAATACACAGTTATTTTTTTGTTCAGTGTTCCTTGCGCCATTCACCTAGGTGAATCCCCAGTAGAACGCATTCTTATGCTCGGTGCTGGCTTGTTAGTTATTTTAATGGAGTTGCTTAACTCTGCCGTCGAGGCTACGTTAGATCGGATAGGTACAGAACACCACGACCTTGCAGGTGCCGCTAAGGATATGGGTTCAGCTGCCGTATTTGTAGCTGTGCTATTTTTTGTCTATGTTTGGGCCGAATTTATTTACCGTAGCTTTAGCTAGTAGATCAGTGTGAGCATGAAAATGGCCTGATACACGCGAGTTCTCACAGACCAGTTGTCACAGACCGGGTGTCACGTCTAAATTAAAACCTAAAGTGTTCTTCATGTAAGCCTTGCAAGGTATCAGCACCTGCTAACATCGCACTGGCATGAGCTTGTGTTCGAGGTAATAGGCGGGCAAAAAAGAAACGGGCCGTAAATAACTTCGCCTCATAGAAATCCGTTTCGGAGGTGTCCCCTGCTAGCGCGTTTTGTGCGACCTTGGCAGCTCTGGCATAAAAATATGCATGGGTCACATATCCTGCGTACATTAAGTAATCTACCGAAGCTGCGCCTACCTCATTGCGATCTTTCATGGCCGCCATTCCCAGTTTTACTGTGAGATCACCCCACTCCTTGTTGGCTACTGCGAGGGGTTTGATAAACTCAGCCATAGCTTCATTCTCAATTTCAGCTTGGCAGAATAAATGGATTTTTTTAGTAAATAGTTTGAGACTTGCACCCTGTGTCATGAGCACTTTGCGCCCTAATAGATCAAGTGCTTGGATACCTGTGGTGCCTTCATAAATAGTAGAAATTCTCGCGTCTCGGACAATTTGTTCCATGCCATACTCACGAATATAACCATGGCCACCAAAGCACTGCATGCCCAAATTGGCAGACTCTACCCCTGTTTCAGTCATAAATGCCTTGGCTATCGGGGTTAGTAAAGACAGCAATACCTCAGCATCTTTGGCGTCGTCACTGTCACTATTGCGGGTAATTGTGTCATTTAATTGGGCCAAATAATAAACTAACATGCGGCCACCTTCGGCAAAAGACTTTGCAGTAAGTAGCATTCTCCTTACGTCAGGATGCACAATAATCGGGTCTGCAGGCTTTTCTGGGGCGACTGGGCCAGCAAGAGAACGCATTTGCAACCTCTCCTTGGCATATTCTAAAGCGCCCTGAAATGCACCCTCTGCTGCACACAGACCTTGCACTGCTGTGCCGATACGAGCCGTATTCATAAATGTGAACATGCAATTTAAGCCCTTATTTGCCGGGCCAATAAGATAACCTTTGGCACCATCAAAGTTCATCACACAAGTTGCATTTCCATGTATACCCATTTTTTGTTCCAAAGAACCACACTTGACTTGGTTGCGCTCTCCAAGGCTGCCGTCTGCTTTTATACAAAACTTAGGCACAATGAACAACGAAATCCCTTTGGTACCAGCAGGCGCATCAGGTAAGCGGGCAAGTACAATGTGCACAATGTTATCCACCATATCGTGCTCACCTGCAGAAATAAAAATTTTTGTACCAGTGATGTGATAACACCCGTCTGCTTGTGGCTCTGCCTTAGTTCTTAGCAAGCCTAGGTCTGTGCCACAATGGGATTCAGTTAAACACATCGTACCCGTCCAACGCCCTTCTACTAGGGGTAATAGATAGCACTGCTTTTGTTCTTCAGTACCATGAGTCTCTATCGTGTTCATGGCCCCATGACTTAAACCTGAGTACATGCTCCACGACCAATTAGAGGTGCCATTTAATTCACTAACCATAGTGCCCAGTGACTCTGGCAAGCCTTGTCCACCAAGATCTGGACTATGTGAGAGAGATGGCCAACCCCCTTCTACGAATTGTGCATAAGCTTCTTTAAAGCCTGCAGGCGTTGTTACAACACCGTTGTTCCACTGACATCCTTGAGCATCACCCGAAGCGTTGATTGGAGCAAGCACATTTTCAGAGAACTTTGATGCCTCCTCAAGAATTGCATCTATCATGGGTGCATCCATGTCTTCACCACCAGGCACAGACTTATAATGATCAGCCATGGCTAATACTTCGTGCATTACAAATTGAATGTCACGTTGGGGAGCTTGGTAGTTAGGCATGTTGACTCCTAAGTTATATGCAATCAAACTTCTATTTTTCAAACAGTTGTTTGAAAAATACTCTGTTTCATAGCCTAAGGTCAATTGTGAGACTTTACAGTCATCAAATGGGGATATAAAAAAGCTAACTGCTTGTATTGAGTTAGCAGGTTAATGCCGTGAGTTGCCCGCCAAACAATTAAATTAGATCGCTGCCATCCACATTAGTTAACCAGCGTATCAAGATCTAAATAGGTCTGACAAGCGTCAACCCTTGCCGCAGGGGTGCCTATGCCAGTCAGGTGTGGTACCAAGCCTATCATGGGGGCCTTGATACGGCTTTGTAAAGTAGCAATATTAGCCTCCAACTCAGCCATCTCTGGATCAACACAGTTAGCAACCCAGCCAGCAAGTTTTAAGCCGTCTTTGGTAATCGCCTCGACTGTTAATAATGCGTGATTGATACAGCCTAAGCGTATGCCAACGACCAATATGACAGGCATAGATAGAGATATCGCCAAATCTGCTAAAGTTTCACGCTCGTTCACGGGCACACGCCAACCACCCGCTCCTTCGACCAGTGTGAGGTTGGCCCCTTGCATTAGGACGCCACTAGTGAAGCCTGAAAGACGATCCACCTGCATGCGCTGGCCTAACTTTTGAGCAGCAATATGGGGCGCAATAGGCTCCAAAAAGGCGATTGGGTTCACCTGTTCGTAATGCAAAGGCACGGTACACTGGGCCAGTAATTGATCTGCATCATCATTTCTTAAGCCATCTTCAGTTTCAATGCACCCAGCAGCCACAGGCTTAACAGCAGCTGTGGTTAACCCACGGCTGCGAGCTTGGGCTAACAACGCACAAGCGACCAAGGTTTTACCAACATCAGTGTCTGTGCCTGCTATAAAATAGCGTTGTTTTAAGCGCTTCATTTATGTACCTTAGCCTTGATGTAATAAATTTCATAAGTCACTGGTAATTGGGCCTCATCATCACGCAAGTGTTCATAGGCCTCTACCATCTTACGAAAGCGTCCTATGCCCATTAAACCTTGGGATGCTTGAGCGTTCTGGTTGCTGGCACCAAGTTGTTTTAAATCTCTTGTCAGTTGATGCACAGTCAGGTATTTGAGTTCAACAGGCTCACACTCAATAGTTACATCTGCAAACTGCTTTTCAAGCAGATTGCGCAGGGTTTCCAAAGGCACAAAGTCATTAACGTGCTGATAGTTATCGACTTGAGCCCAAGCCCACTTTAACTGGTGTAAGGTTTGTGGGCCAAGAGTCGCACAATGAAAAACTCCACCATCAGCTAGGCATTGAGCCACTCCAGCAAACACAGCATCAAGATCTTTGCACCATTGGATGGATAAAGAAGAAACAACTAAATCGAAGCGCGTGACGTTATCGGCCAAAGCATGGGGTAAGTTTTGTGCATCACCTAATTGCCAATTCAGTTTTTTATCAGAGTGACATAATTGGGCATAATCTATCATACCCTGAGCAATATCTAATCCTATTACTGAAGTCACGGCCTCAAGTGCTGCCAACTGGGCACTGACATAACCCGTTCCACTGCCAATGTCTAACACCTTACCTTGGTGGACTAGTGGACCTTTTTTCAATAGCTGGTCAGCAGCGATGCGTTGCAACCCTGCAACATCATCATAGGTATGTGCGGCTTGACTGAAAGCCTGAGCGACTTTATCAACATCAGGTAATAAATTTAGATCAGGCATCAACAAGGCACCTCAAGCCGCAGGAATCTGGCCATATTTGCCCCTACTCCCTGTGTCTCCAAAAAGTAGGCATGTCCACCTGATACAGCATGTATCTGCACATTATTAGGCAGTTTTAATTCTCTAACCCATGCATTGGGTACTAACTCATCAGCATCAGCTAGCTCAAGGAAACAAGGCTGAGATAACTGACAAAGATGGTCTCGCTCATCTAATTCGTATAGTAGTTTAAGACCTAGTATTTTTTGACGTTTTGGCAGCATCAGGTTCACCAAGTGAACCCCCAATGGCTTGGGTTTCCCTGCACCTTGGGCCTGCAACATAGCAAATCGACGCAAAGTCTTTTCTGCTAGGGCCTGATATCCTTGGTCAAACTGGAGCAGAAGTTTAGGCAACATTGCTTTAGGCCAGTCATTACTACTAATAAATTTAGGATTGACAGCCATTAATATAAGTCTCTGTATACGACTATCGTTATGTGCCATGCGAATGGCAATTTGCCCACCTAGTGACCATCCCATTAAATCATAACGTTGAGGCAGTCGGGCCTTAGTAACCCGTATCCATTCATCCAGTTGATTGATACTATCGTGCTGGATCAGCTCTGAGGGATCTTGCCCATGACCCGGCAAATCTAACACAATTAGCTCATAATCGACTCTCAGTTGTTGCAACATTTCTTGCGGCCAGCATGTGTTGTCATAACCCCAGCCATGGAGCAAAACTAGAGTTCGTTTGTGGCTCTTTGGATTAGCGCCTGCGCTCTTGGGACAGTTTAGGCACATTTAATCATCTACCACAGCCAATAAACCCTGATGCTGTAACTTTGACAGAGCGGCTAATAATTGCTGCAGGTGGTTTTCTGTATGCGCGGCAGACAAGGTAATGCGCAGACGAGCAGTATTCTTAGGCACTGTTGGTGGACGAATAGCCGTGACCAAAAAGCCCATCTCTTTAAGCGACTCACTTAACCTTAGTGCCACCTCAGATGAACCTATTAATAGGGGCTGAATTGCCGTATCACTTGGCATCAATGGCAATTTCAAGTGCTCAGCCTGCTGTTTAAATAACCTAATCAGATGGTTTAGGTGTTGCTGCCGCCAAACCTCGTGCTGCAGCAGGTTGACTGCAGCAAGGCTGGCGGCAGCTATGGCAGGGGGCAAGGCTGTAGTATAAATATAATTACGAGAAAATTGGATTAGAGTTTCAATCAATACATCGCTACCTGCGACAAAAGCACCATAACTCCCCAAGGCCTTGCCCAAAGTTGCCATGTAAATAGGACAGTCATCAGTGGTTAACCCCTGAGCTAAGGCACTGCCCCCACCATCCCGCCCAAGCACTCCAAAACCATGGGCATCGTCAATCATCAACCATGCTTGCTGAGCATGGCAAAGCTGACTTAGGGGTTTTAGCAGTGCAGTGTCGCCATCCATGCTAAACACAGCATCCGTAGCCACTAAATGACGTCTAGCTTGGGTCTTGTCTAACTGTCGTTGCAAATCAGACAGATCCTGATGACGATAGCGCTGGAATTTGGCCGCGCTCAAAAGCCCACCATCTAGCAATGAGGCATGATTCAATCGATCTTGATAAACCGCATCTTGGCGGTCTAATAAGCTGCTCAGGACTCCCATGTTAGCCATATAACCACTAGAGAATAGCAATGCTCTGGGCCGCTGAGTCAGCTTCGCTAAGGCTTCTTCTAACTCGTGGTGAACGCCCGTATGACCGGCTACCAAATGAGAGGCACCACTTCCTAGGCCATAATCAACACACGCATTTTGCGCAGCCCTAATCAGTGCAGGATGGTTGGCTAAACCTAAATAGTCGTTGCTACAAAAGGCCAATAATGTTTGGCCATTTATTTTTAGTTGCGGCCTCTGTGGCCCATCATGCGAATTACGTTTACGATAAAGGTGGTCAAGTTGTCGCTGATTAAGTTCTGCGCTCAGAGCATGATCTAAGTTTTGCATTAGAGACTAGCATCAACAAACATATGCTCCATCTTAGTACTCTCCATGGCCTGTTCGATGGCACCACGATGAGCTTCATCTGAAACATCTTGACGTTTTTCTGGGCGTATGCCCAGCTTTTCAAACAATGCTCTATCTTTTTCTGCTGCAGGATTTTCCGTAGTAAGTAAGCGCTCACCATAGAAGATTGAATTAGCTCCAGCAAAAAAGCACATAGCCTGCATCTGTTCATTCATTTGTTCTCTACCCGCAGATAATCGAACATGGGATTTTGGCATGAGGATGCGGGCCACTGCGATAGTGCGTATAAAGTCAAAAGGCTCTAGATCTTCAACTTGATCAAGGGGAGTACCCTCAACTTTGACTAGCATATTTATTGGCACACTTTCGGGATGCTGCGGCATATTAGCTAATTGCTGTAACAAGCCTACACGGTCTCGTAAGTTTTCACCCATCCCCACAATACCTCCAGCACAGACTTTCATGCCCGCTTCGCGGACGTTAGTGAGTGTATTTAAACGGTCTTGGTAGGTACGGGTGGTAATAATGGAACCATAAAATTCAGGTGAAGTGTCTAAGTTATGGTTATAGTAGTCTAGGCCGGCGGCAGCCAGTTTTTCAGCTTGTTCGGGCGCCAACATACCCAAGGTCATACAAGTTTCAAGGCCCATGGCCTTGACTTCTTTGACCATCTCTAAAACATAAGGCATGTCTTTAGCCCGCGGGTTTTTCCATGCTGCACCCATACAGAAGCGACTGGCACCCGCGGCTTTTGCTGCCACAGCTTCTTCAATGACTTCTTTCACCTTCATCAGGCGTTCAACTTCTAGGCCAGTGTCATTATGAACACTCTGGGGGCAGTATTTACAGTCTTCAGGGCAAGCACCTGTTTTGATCGATAGTAAAGTGCTCACCTGAACCTCATTGGGATCAAAGTGGTCTCTATGAATCGTTTGAGCTTTAAAGAGAAGGTCATTCAATGGCAAACTGAAAAGCAGGGTAATTTCATCGACTCCCCAGTTATGACGACGGTGATTATGTAGATCTGGGCTAAACTTGATATCAGTGTTCATGGAAGAGGTCACGGTGGCAGTTGTCATAGCTGGTCCAGCTTTTGGAGTTCAGCAAGCATCTTAAAAGCTCGGCATTTTTAGTCAACCAATTAACTTGAGGGGGTTTACATCTGGTTATTTATTAATCAAATACTAGGCTTTATTCAACCACCCTGCATGCTGTGTGGTGCACATCCCCACCACAAGGATAATCTGTGTGCCTCCTGCATGAACGACATCCCATGGAACAAAAACGCTTGTATTACGTGTGCTTAATACGTTGGACCTTATGTGTTTGAAGGAGACATGGTGTGCGTTCATTGTCAGCAAAAGCCCCCTCTTTACAAAACAACAATCTGCGCCTTGAACTATTTAGCACCAATTGATGGTTTGATGAACGAATTTAAGCATGAGCGCAATCTCGCCGCAGGTCGACTCCTAACAAGTTGTCTGTGTCGGGCCGTAATGGCGGCAATAATGCAAGGTAGAATCACTATGCCACAACTACTCATTCCTGTGCCCCTTAATAGCCTGAGGTTAAGAAAACCGGGGTTTAACCAAGCCCAATTTATAGCCAAAGGCCTCAGTCAACTTTTGAACGTAAACGTTAATACTCGCCTATGCAACCGTAAAGGTTATCAGGTATCGCAGCAAAGCCAGACCCGTTGGCAACGCCAAAGTAGTTTGAGTGCGGTTTTTCAGGTGAAGAAATCAGAAGTCGATCGGGGGACTAATCAAATCGCCATCATTGATGACGTTATGACTACTGGTGCCAAAACTCAAGCATTGAGCCGAAGTTTGATTAAGGCTTGGAATGGCCCTTTAGAGATTCAAGTATGGTGCATTGCGCGAACACAATCATTCAACACCAAACTTGATTGGTAAATAATCTAGCTTTCCTCAGATGACTCATCAGCACCAGTTTTTTCATCTTGAATGCGCTGATAAATCTCCTCACGATGGACTGCAACATCACGCGGAGCATTCACACCAATACGAACCTGATTACCTTTTACACCTAAAACAGTGACAGTGACTTGGTCACCAACCATGAGGGTTTCGCCCACTCGGCGGGTCAAAATTAACATAATAAAGCTCCGTTTTATTGGGCCGGTAAATCAAGACTTGCCAATTTCCGAACACCTTAATTATTCCTACACTACTTGCTTTCTAGCGATGTAAGTAAAATAGAGATCAATGCCAATACAATCCTTACCTTGTGATCATAGTTGCAAACTCATTATTCTTCAACCGTTTGTGGTTGATCCATTTCAAAAGTGGAATGCAATGCACGCACAGCCAGTTCTAGGTATTTTTCGTCAATCACTACGGAAACTTTGATCTCTGAAGTTGAGATCATCTGGATGTTAATGTTTTCGTTCGCTAAACTTTCAAACATACGGCTAGCAACACCCGCATGAGATCGCATACCCACACCAACAATTGAAACTTTAGCTATTTTTTCACTACCAATAGCGCCTTTTGCATTAAGGCTTTTAGCAATGGTTTTTATGGTTTCAAAGGCTTGGTCATAATCATTACGATGCACAGTGAAAGTGAAGTCTGTGAGGCCTTCAGCACTGACATTTTGCAAAATCATGTCAACTTCCACATTAGAATCACTAATGGGACCCAAAATTTTTGATGCCACTCCGGGTATATCAGGTACCCCAGTAATGGTCAGTTTAGCTTCGTCACGGTTAAAAGCTATGCCGGATATAACAGGTTGTTCCATGGTATCTTCACTCTCAGTTGTAATCAGTGTTCCCGGGCCTTCTTTAAAACTATGCAGCACCCGCAATGGGACATTGTATTTGCCTGCAAATTCGACAGCACGAATTTGCAGAACCTTTGAACCTAGACTGGCCATTTCTAGCATTTCTTCAAAGGTGATTTCGTTTAAACGGCGGGCATTATCGACCACTCTTGGATCAGTGGTATAAACACCGTCGACGTCCGTATAGATCTGACATTCGTCAGCTTTCAGAGCGGCGGCCAGAGCCACTCCTGTGGTATCTGAACCTCCACGTCCCAGAGTGGTGATATTACCTTCGTCGTCGACTCCTTGGAATCCTGCAACAACCACGACCCGACCTCCATTTAAATCCCTGCGCATATTGTCAACATCGATGTTCTGAATACGAGCTTTAGTGTGGGAGGAATCGGTCTGGATCTTAACCTGGCCACCCGTATAGGAGCGAGCAGGGCATTGGCGTTCAGACAGTGCCATGCATAACAACGCAATAGTGACCTGTTCGCCCGTAGAAACTAGGACGTCCATCTCTCGAGGTGACGGTTTATCCTGCATTTCGTTAGCCATACTAATCAGTCGGTTAGTCTCACCACTCATAGCAGATACGACCACTACTATATCGTGGCCTTGGTCCCTAAAACCCTTAACTTTTTCTGCCACCTGTTGGATACGCTCGACTGATCCCACTGATGTGCCACCATATTTTTGTACGTACAACGCCATGTTAAATTCCTAATTACTATCTAAAAGCTATATGACTTCGCCGTTGGTTTAGGTTTAGTCGCATTGTGCTTATACTATACCAACGAATCTTCTAACCAAGTGTGAGCGCTAGCTAACGCTTGAGTGAGTTGGTCCGCTTGTCCACCACCTTGGGCCATATCAGAGCGCCCGCCGCCTTTCCCAGACATATTTGACGCCGTATGACGGATCAGCTCCCCAGCTTTCACTTTATCAGTGAGGTCTTTGGTAACACCAGCGACGATGCTGGCTTTGTCTCCTTGAATGACTGCGAGCATCACCACACCAGAACCTAGCTTATTACGTAACTGGTCCATGGCATCTCGCAGGGACTTGGGTTCCACTCCTTCAAGCACACTGATGAGCACTTTAACACCATGTATTTCCTTGGCTTGAGAAACGAGATCAGCACCTTGTGCTGCCGCCATCTTCACTTGAAGGTGTTCTAGTTCCCTTTCTAGTTGGCGGTTTTTGTCGATTAAAGCTTGTACTTTTTCAGTCACTTTATCCCTGCCAGCCCTAACCAAACTACTGACCGCAGCTAGGGTTTTTCCAGTGGTCGCTAACCATTCACTCGCCGCAGCTCCTGTTAGTGCCTCAACTCGTCTGACTCCAGCCGCCACTCCTGATTCAGAGGTGATGATAAAGGCGCCAATATCACCTGTTCGCTCAACGTGAGTGCCGCCACACAGTTCTAACGAGAACACCTGCTCGCCCTGCCCTAGGTCTACTGCAGCAGTATTACCCATAGTAATCACGCGAACCTCATCACCATATTTTTCACCAAATAATGCCATAGCACCTGCAGCTTTAGCGTCATCAATGGCCATTGTTTCGGCTGCAACTTCGGTGTTATCACGAATTTCTTCGTTAACCATGGCTTCAATAACAGCTAATTGCGCAGCAGAAACTGGCTCGGAGTGGGAAAAGTCGAATCTTAATCGATCAGGATTTACTAGAGAGCCTTTTTGAGTCACATGGTCACCCAAGGTTCTGCGCATGGCTTCATGAAGCAAATGAGTGGCTGAGTGATTTTTTGCAGAATCAGCCCTAAAGCGTCCATCGACAAAAGTGTCAACCACGTCACCCACACCCAGTTCGCCTCTAATTAAATGCCCATAATGCACGAAGTGTTGACCTTGCTTGAGCGTATCTGTGACTTGAATTGAGCCACCCGGCCACTCAATCATACCTTGGTCGCCGGTTTGGCCCCCCGATTCTGCGTAAAAAGAAGTGCTGTCCAACACTAACTGGAGTTTTCCCTTCTGGCTTACCCTGTCGCTAGGTTCACTGTTGACAATGATTGCCAAAACTTTGCCCGTGTGAGTTAAGTTAACATAGCCTTGAAAATCAGTTTGGCCTGCTAGGTCGATCTTGTGGCTATAGTCCACAGCAAAACTGCTGGCTGAACGTGCTCGTAGTCGCTGTTGCTCCATCGCCTCTTCAAAGCCACCAATATCCATCTCAAGGTGTCGTTCTCGGGCGATGTCAGCCGTTAAATCCACAGGAAAGCCAAAGGTATCATACAACTTAAAAATGGTGTCACCTGGAATGGTATCGCCCTTTAAATCGGCTAAATCCTGTTCCAGGATACGCATACCCTGGTCCAATGTTTTAACAAATTGTCGCTCTTCTTTAACAATGACCTTTTCAATGACAACTTGGGCCTCTTTAAGATCCGGATAAGCTTCGCCCATTTCCTTCACCAGCGGTGCCACCAGTTGGTGCAAGAAACTGCCTTGGGCGCCTAACTTATTACCATGGCGAATGGCACGTCGCATGATGCGACGCAAAACATAGCCACGACCTTCGTTTGAGGGTATCACACCATCCAAGATTAGAAATGATACTGATCGTATGTGATCTGCAATAACTTGGAGAGATTTGCTGTCCACGTCGTCTGTTCCGATGATCTTCACAGTGGCCTGCAGCAGGTTTTGAAACAAATCTATTTCGTAGTTTGAGTGAACATTTTGTAAAATCGCTGCAATCCGTTCCAGTCCCATACCTGTATCGATTGATTGTTGGGGCAGTGGCGTCATCTCACCGCTGCTATTACGGTTATATTGCATGAACACCATATTCCAAATTTCGATATACCGGTCGCCATCTTCTTCAGGAGAGCCTGGAGGTCCACCCCAAATGTCTTCTCCATGATCATAAAATATTTCTGAACACGGACCACAGGGTCCAGTATCACCCATAGACCAGAAGTTATCTTCGTCTAGGCGTGAAAAACGTTGTTGGTTAATACCAATTTCATCAAACCAGATTTTTTCTGCTTCGCTATCACTGTGATGAACAGTGACCCAAAGTTTTTCTGCGGGCAGACCCAACTCTACGGTTAAGAAATTCCACGCAAACTTTATTGCATCTTGCTTGAAGTAATCACCGAAACTAAAATTACCCAGCATTTCAAAGAACGTATGATGGCGGGCAGTGTAACCAACATTTTCTAAATCATTATGCTTTCCACCCGCACGCACGCAACGCTGAGAAGACACAGCACGATTATAGGGACGTTTGTCGTCACCTAAAAAAACGTCTTTAAACTGAACCATACCTGCGTTGGTAAATAACAAGGTGGCATCATTACCAGGAACAAGGGAACTACTAGGCACTATTTCATGGCCTAATTGTTTATAATAATCAAGAAATGCCTGACGGATAGCCGCGATTTTCATGGTCAGTCTCGCTGTTAACGCAAAAGCGTAAGTATATACTGAACCACTAATGGCTTTCGACCATTGCAGGCAATTTACGTTCTAATTAAGAAGATTATTCTATATTTTGATAAAAAAGTATGCAGACTCACGGACGGTCGTCTGGTAACGCTTCGATAGCGTAATAAATATGCTCTTGAGCAAACCCTCGTTGATACAAATAGCGTGCTTGTTTAGCTCTTTCTTTTAGGTTAATTGCAAGGCTTAATCCACAGTGTTTGCGCTTTTGTTTGAGGGCGTTAGCAAACCAATCAAATTGCTGTTCTTGCATTTGAGTATGCACCAATTCACGGTCTAGACCATATTGCACACCCCACTGATAGAGTCGAGATGGACCATACCCTGCATTTGCTTTTGACCTTATGAGAACTTCTGAAAAGCGCAAATCTGACTGTAAACCTTGGCGGTGAAGTTCGTCGAGTAGATGCTCTAGGTCAACGTCCCAGTCTTTTTCTAGCATTCTAAGATGCAGTTTACGCTGCAGTTCACTGCGGGACTGCTCACGTCGTGCCAGTAATCCAATGGCTTGATAGCGCAAAGCAGAGGCTTGCTTTGCGCTATCTATTGATACAGAAAGCTTATCCATGACCCACTAAATTGTACTAATAGTTTAGAATGTTAGTGGTGTTACCACGTCATTGTCGGTTTCGCTGGCCTTAGGAATGCTCAAAAGCTCTTCTCTAATTTGCAGTTCGATTTCCTCAGCAATCTCTGGATGATCTAGCAAATACTGGGAAGCATTGGCTTTACCTTGACCAATTTTGTCACCTTTATAAGCATACCAAGCACCCGCTTTATCAACCAAGTTCTGCTTAACGCCTAGATCAATAACTTCACCCATGCGGTAAATGCCTTTACCATAGATTATTTGAAACTCTGCTTGTTTAAAGGGAGACGCAACCTTATTTTTGACGACTTTGACACGGGTTTCGTTACCTACTATCTCATCACCATTCTTTACCGCACCAATACGACGAATATCCAAACGCACAGAGGAGTAGAATTTTAGTGCATTACCGCCGGTCGTAGTTTCAGGGCTACCAAACATGACACCAATTTTCATTCTTATTTGGTTGATGAAAATGACTAGAGCATTGGCATTTTTAATATTACCGGTAATCTTGCGCATGGCTTGAGACAATAGCCGTGCCTGAAGACCCACGTGATGGTCTCCCATTTCGCCTTCGATTTCAGCTTTCGGTGTTAGAGCTGCAACTGAGTCCACAATAATCACGTCAACTGCGTTTGAACGGACTAACATGTCTGTTATCTCAAGCGCTTGTTCACCCGTATCTGGCTGGCTAACCAATAAGTCATCCACATTAACACCCAGTTTTTCAGCATAACTGGGGTCCAATGCATGCTCAGCATCAACAAATGCACAGGTCTTGCCAATTTTTTGAGCTTCCGCAATGACTTGCAAGGTCAGGGTTGTTTTACCTGAAGACTCAGGCCCATAAATTTCACAAATACGTCCAAAAGGTAATCCACCTATTCCAAGGGCGATATCTAAACCAAGAGATCCTGTAGATACTGCAGGAATGGCTTCTCTGGGCTGATCACCCATGCGCATTACTGCACCTTTACCAAATTGGCGTTCGATTTGGCCTAGCGCTGCATCGAGGGCTTTTTGTTTATTTGCATCCATGAGATTCACCTTAATTTTTTTGGCTTGAAGACTAAGCTTCTGGTCATTGGTCTTTTCTTGACACTGTGATTACATACAGTACCTGTCTGTATATACAGTATTAAACCATACTTGAGAAAAAGTGCAAGACTTAATGTATAAATTGTCAAAGAGCAGTTTTTTTGAGGAAAGTTATATTGATTGGATAAATGTGTTGGCCAAAGCAGCACAGCCTTAATTACAACCCCCTCATTGAATGATTTATCTCCACATCTTTCTAGTGTTGAGGCAATTCAATGTGTTTTGAAATTTTCACTACTGGTTCTCAAAGAATACATCCATTGGCTGTCATTACCTAGTAACTGTCATTACCTAGTAACTGTTATTACCTAGTGACTGTCATCACCTAATGCCTGTGATTTACGTAGGTTAATCATTTTGCTTTTTTTGTTGGCAAGACATTGCAGAAAAAACTCAGCATTTTTTATGAGCTTTATTTAACTGGGTCATAATTCAAAGGATTATCGTTAATATTCTGGTCACTATCTCTATGTTCTAAAAGGGATTAAATGCTTCTATAATTTTGATGTGACTTATTTGTAATATCCCTAAACACCTGACTAAAAACTGTAGTTTTCCAAACGGCCTTACAGCGTTGATAGTAGGCCGAACATTCAATGCAGACTAAAAGCCTCGCTAGAGACCATAACGTATTAATTTCAACCACAACTGTGGGTATTACTTAAGCAAAGCAGGGGTTTGTTAGTGCTATACTGCCTGCTAAATAGCAAACCACTAGTTACTTGATGAGTCGTTTTTCGATGGTGCCTTGTCGCAGGTAAGTTAGCCCAAAATTGCCAGCCTATATAGTCTAGCGCTCAGTATGAAGAAGATCTTGATCTCAATAGTGGCTAATGTTTTAGTTTTGCCGTTACCAAACTGATCTAGACTCTTGTGGAGAAGAACGCAGCATGAAAATTATTCACGTTTCTGATACCCACCTTGTCGCTGCTGGAGGAAAACTTCATGGCCTTGATCCGGGTGAACGCTTGCGACAGTGCTTTGAGGATATTGTGACTCACCACACTGATGCTGAACTATGCGTGCTCACTGGAGACATGGCTGAAGCTGGTCAAACTGGCGCTTATGCGTTATTAAAACAATTACTGATGCTGCTGCCCATGCGCACTTTTTTGCTACTGGGAAATCACGATCACAGGCAGCACTTCTGTGATGTTTTTAGTAATGTGCCCAGGGACTCTAATGGGTTTGTGCAACGGTCGAAGGTCACTTCCGAAGGGGTCCTGTTGTTTCTTGACACCAACGAACCAGGCACCGACGAAGGCGTTTATTGTGAACTGAGGCATGCGTGGTTGCGTGAGCAGTTAGCTCAGCACCATGATCGCCCTGTATACTTGTTCATGCATCATCCACCGTTTGATGTTGGTCTACCTAACCTGGATGCAATGCGCTTGCGTGATTGCGAAAAATTCATCCAAACACTGTCAGACCATAATGATATTCGACACCTATTTTTTGGTCATGTGCACCGCCCCATTTTTGGAAAATGGCGGGGGATAAGCTTTTCTGCCATTCACGGCACCAACCATCAGGTTCCCCTCTTGCTGAATAAAGATCCACACAATGGTGCTTTTGCCTTTTGCCAAGAGGAGCCATCTTACGGCGTAATACTTATCGCTAACGACATGACCACTGTTCACCTACAGCCGTTTCTCAACCGCCAAACCATTTACTACGAAGACTACAAGTAATCCGATGGACTTACTCGTTATAGCCTTGGTACTCGGTTCTGCAGCGTTACACCCCTTTCGTGACTTATTGATTAAGGGTCAGAATTTTCCGGAATCAGCTTATCTAGGGATAACTGGTTCGTGGGTTATATTTGCTGCAATCCAATCAACTATACTCAACCAGCCACTTAACCTACCAATCGAGGCTTGGCCATTGGTGGCTGGTTCAGCCTTGGGCCTGTTTCTCTATTATCTGTGCGTGATGCTAACCTTGAAAGCGGGTGATCTTTCGGTCTACTATCCGATTATTCGTTCTTCCCCGCTAGCTATTGTGGCTATAGGCTATCTATTTTTAGAACGATATTATTCGCCACTGACACTAGTAGGTATCAGCCTAATACTGGTGAGCGCAATAATGATCCAGTATCGACGAGGTGCCAGTTTACTGCAACGTCCTAAGTTAATCTTTACCGCTACAGTAGCGATGATTGGCTCTGCAATTTATGGCCTAGCAGATTCAGTGGCCATGGAAACCATTACCCCAGCGCCCTTCTTATTTTGGGTTTATACCACTTTAATGTTAGCCTTTATCGTTTTCTTTACTCTCACCCGGGTGCAGAAACGGCCATTAAGTCTGCAGTTATTTGGCTGTTGGCCCAAAGCCTGGTTACGTGTATTCGCCTCAGGTGCACTTTCCTACGCTTCGTATCTACTCATTTTGTTCGCCTTTCAGGCTGGTGGAGAGGTTGCTGTGGTCAGTGCTATCCGACAAGTGTCGATCCCCCTCTCAGTTTTGCTCGGTGCATTAGTGCTCAATGAAAAACGCTTTCTAGTAAGACTGGCCTGGTCACTTTTATTAGCGGGTGGCGTGGTAATTATTATACTTGGAGGGTAAGCACTCGCTAAGGGATAAACCCTCCCTAAAATGATCGTTGCCTATATGGCAACTTTCGTTGGTGCCCCCTACTGCATTATTGGGCGAGTTCCTATTCAGTCGTTCAAAAACTCTTGTATACCTGCGCGCCAAGGAGGTCGAAAATAAGCCACTATCCGACCCTCGAGGCCTTCACCTTCGTCTGCTGTCCAGGGGGCAACTCCATGCAATGCCAAGCGGTGAAGTAAATAAGCCTCGCCCGGCTGGGCTGGCAATTCAAGGCGTTCGCAGGTGGCAAACACTTCGCGCCTAGCGGCAGCATATATCTCGGTCACATCGACCCCAGACCATTGCTCGACAGGCATTTGAGCAAATGCAGCAGCTAGATGACGCCGCACAATTGCTGGGCTATCTGGCCATACGACAAGCGGGCTAGCACCCGGTGATGTATGGTTCAATGGAAGTCCAAGGACAAAGGCATGGGGTTCAATTAGATTTCTTCGCCTGTCTGGCCCTTGGGGTAAAATACCGTCGATATGCGCGGCGTCTCGAGTCTGACGGAACCGGAAAGCGGCTGGCGTCTCTTGAGCTCGGGGTTTTGGGTATCCTGGGTAGATCACCGACACCTGCGCTGGATGCAGTGCAGGCAATCGCCCAAAATTTTGGATAATAAAGTCAACTGCGGTGCCTGCTAGTGGAACCGAATCACCGAGGCGACCCGCTGGGTCATTTGGCAAGGCATCCACACCAACAAACCATGTGCCTTCGCATTGTAACCAGAGCTTTTGCATTTTCTGATCAGCGATGACCGCATCAGCATATAACTTGGCGGCCTTTGCCCAGGCAGCAATTTGCGGGTCAAATGGGAACTTCACCCAACCATGTCGCCAAGTGTCTTTCACCTAGTCACCCCTGAACCCGCATATACACGCTTTAAAAAGCAGCAGTGTATTATGTTTTGGCCTGGCATCATCATTATCTGAATTGAGACAATAATTCAGCTTGTGGTTTTAACTTGCATAGGTTTGGGTACGTTTGGGTATAAATGATCAACATTGATTGATCACTCCTTGCAATGCCATGCGCACGGCCGCACTTTGGATCTCTTTGCGCGCACCATCGAAATGGTATAAACGACTCGTTAGCCTTTGTTCAGGGCCGCACCATGCTATCCAAACACTGCCAACAGGTTTCGCAGCAGTACCGCCACTTGGACCTGCAACACCACTCACCGCCACACAGATATCAGCTGCCATGACTTCGCAACCACCTACCGCCATCGCCTCAACCACTTCTTTGCTCACTGCCCCATGCACGTCAATGTATTTTGAGTCTACCCTTAGCAGTTGTGTTTTTAATTGATTGCTGTAACTAATTACGCCACCATTAAACCATCTAGAACTGCCGGCAAGAGAGGTTAGCAAAGCTCCGATTGCGCCACCGGTGCAAGACTCAGCTGTCGCCATTGTGTGGCCTTTGTGCATAAGAGTTGCAGCCACGTTATTGGCTAAAACTTGATCTTGTTCTGAGTCTGACATCAACTTATTCTGCATTATTAAAAACACCACCATGACCATAGAGGCTTGAGCCTCCAATAACAATAGCTAACTATGGCCTCAGATAGCACCTCAGTGCAAGTTTAAGTCAGATGAGATGGTAGGCTGCTGGCAGCAACGGTCAGTTGAGACCATGGCCATCAATAGCGCCACCCACTGCCTAACCCATAATTGGGCCTAGGTTGTTGTAAAATTATCTTTGTGTCGATCCCTAAGGATATTTTTTAATACTTTACCCATGGTGTTTCTGGGTAACTCATCAACGAAAAAGATATTTTTAGGCCGTTTATATGCAGCAATTTTTTGTTTTAAATTATTTTTTATGCTGTCTTCACTTAGGTCTGCACCTGTGGCCAACACGACAACAGCCAATACCCCTTCACCAAAGTCAGGATGGGGCACGCCGATAATAGCCGACTCGTAGACACCCTCAACGTCGTCTAAAATGATCTCTATTTCTTTTGGATAAACGTTATAACCACCCGATATAATGAGATCCTTTGAGCGACCCACAATGGAAAGGTAATTATCCCCATCGATGGTGCCAATATCACCAGTAATAAAGAAACCATCGTCACGAAACTCCTGCTTTGTTTTTTCGGGCATTTGCCAATACCCCGCAAATACATTAGGTCCACGTATTTCGACTGACCCAATCTCACCTTGAGCCAGTGGTTTGCCACTATCTGCATCGGCTATGCGTACCTCAACCCCTGGCAGGGCCATGCCTACAGTACCTGCACGCCGTTCACCTTGATAAGGGTTTGACGTATTCATATTAGTTTCTGTCATGCCATAGCGTTCTAAAATGGCAGTACCAGTAACTTCTTGCCATTGCTTATGCGTTTCTGCCAATAGGGGTGCTGAACCAGAAATAAACAGGCGCATGGGGGCAACGGTTGCTGCGCAAAGATTAGCCGACTCTAACAGTCTGACGTAAAAAGTTGGTACTCCCATTAATACGGTCGCCCTGCTCATTAGTGAGATGATCATTTCACTATCAAATTGGGGCATAAAAATCATCGATGATCCAGCAGATAAGGTGACGTTAGTCGCTACAAATAATCCATGGATGTGAAACAAAGGTAAAGCGTGAATCAAAACATCAGTATTATCAAAATGCCAGCATTGGCACAATGATTGGGCGTTAGAGACGAGGTTGTTGTGAGTTAGCATTGCGCCCTTAGAACGGCCAGTAGTGCCAGACGTATATAAGAATGCTGCAAGGTCATCCTTACCGCGAGCCACCTCTTTGAAACTGTGCGTATGCATAGGCAGAGCATCAATCAACGACCCCAGGCCATCAGCTGACAGGGTAAAGACTTTGCCAACACCCGTTTGCTCAGCTAGAACCTCTAGAACAGCAGATTTTTTAGGATCACAGACAAATATTAGTGGCTTAGCATCGGTTAGGAAATATTCAAGTTCTGATGGCATATAAGCGTTGTTGAGAGGCAAAAAAATCCCACCTGCTAATACGGTGCCCAAATACAGCTGTATCGACTCTATGGACTTCTCGACTTGCGCAGCAACGCAGTCGCCTGGTTTTAAACCTGCCAATTGCAGTGCCCTAGCATTTTGTTCAGCAGTGCTGAACATTTCACCGTAAGACACTTTTGTGCCATCCAACATTTCAGCACACAAGGCGCTGTCACGGCCAACAGAGGCAGACCTAAGATGATGGGCAAGATGATTAGTGTCGTACATTAACGGTGTCCTCTAAATTTTCTACTTCACAAGCCGACGCACAGACTCTGCACAGACGACGGTTTGGTGGTTGGCAAAGGCTTCATGGTTGTGTTCAATGGAGTTGAGGTCATATAGGTAATTAACCATCACCCCCCAAGAACTTTTGAGTCTGGTGCCACTTGCGTCAGCCTCACTATTAATTTGTTGAAGGCAGGCGCCATTGCCCAAATGAAAGCGAGACACATAATCGAACGGACTACCATTGCTTTTCTTTGCCTTGAGTAGATACCAGGCCGTCAATTTCTCAATTTGGGCGTGGTCAACACCACTCGCGTCTTTTGAATCATTCAGTAAGTGGATGGTTTGGTGTAGTGTTTGAGGGATATTACTGAGCTTATTCTGAGCTACTTGCTGGCGCACCCAATGGCGCATTTCAGGCAAGGGAGATAGGGTGACAAATTGACTGAGGTTAGTAAATTCATGGCGCAATTCTTCCACCACCTGCTTGATCAGAAAATTACCAAAGGAAATGCCTTGAAGCCCTTTTTGACAATTGGAAATTGAATAGAAGACCGCTGTAGTGGCTTCGGCAGGATTAAGGTGTTGCCGCTGCTTCGCAAGAATGGGGGCAATCGCTGTAGGAATACTAGCGGTCATCGCCACTTCGACAAATATCAATGGCTCGGCACTTAGGGCTGGATGAAAGAAGCCGTAAAGGCGTCGATCTTCTGCCGCAACACGCAAGCGTAATTCATCCCAACCATTGATTTCGTGGATGGCTTCGTAACTAATGATTTTTTCTAAAATAACAGCAGGGGTATTATCCCAATTAATAAGCCTGAGCTCTAAGAAGCCACGATTGAACCATGAACTAAACAGGTGACGAAAATCATTATCAATCTGTTTTAGCTTGGGGGCGTTCACCATCGCCACCAAAAGATCGGCGCGCATAGAGACTAAATCTAAGGTGCCTGCTGGTGCCCGATTTAACCGTCGGATCAATTCTTGACTTCTAGGCTCACTGGCGAGGTGAATATCGCGCACCAATTTTTGACTTTGAGTTTGAGTTTCGCCCTTGACTGGAGTTTTAGTAGCCAATGATTTCTGTGGTACTTCCCATGCCTCAATGGCGGCACTTAGATTGGCTTCATCAACGCCAAACTGGCTCATCATGTCTGTAAAAAAATTGTATTTATGCGCGTCAGTTAATTCACTATAACGATCAAGTATTTCTCTGGCAAGGGCCAAGCTGGTGGCTTCACCTCGCCTTGACAGTAATGTTTCGCAGCGGTCGATGAGAGTTTCCTGTTTGTCCGCCACAGGCATAAGAGAGCGGCCAATATCACTCACTCTAGAAAGTAAATCACTCAGTATATTAGCTGTTCTCATTATAGCACTTTACCTCAGTCATGAATCTAGTCAAATTTCATCAGCAGTTTGCCTTTTGGCCTAAGGTTGCATAGGGCTGTCGATATTCATCAATGGCTTATTACCACTCACCTAAGCCTAACCACGGCCAATTTAAAGCGTTTATTAAATCAACCACAATGATCATAATCGATAGGTAAAGTAAGCGTTTTTTAACCCCTTACCTATTACCTATTACCCATTACCTTTGTGTGAGCAAAAATCCACCACCTGGCGCCACTGGCTCAAGATTTAAGGTTTTTAAAATTTCGTATGTAGTGGCCACAGCGGCAGAAATAGTGGGAATGCCGGAGGCCTTTTCTATGTTTTCAATGGCAGGTAGCGATGGCATTTGTACACAAGCAGAGGCCACTATAGCGTCGATACCGGTGACGTCCAACTTCCTCCAAAGTTCAGCAGGGGCGTTGGGGTCTTGAGCTGCAACATCAAGATTATTAGGAATTTCAAGCGCCATAAAATCTTGCACTTCAATGCCTTCACTTTCAATATAATCCACTACCATTCGAGTTAATGGTTTCATATAGGGACAAATGATAGACACTTTTTTTGCGCCCATAGCATGCAAAGAATCGACTAAAGCGCCAGCTGAACTCACGATTGGAGTAGGCAGACCATTAGCAACAGTGGCGTCATAAAGACGTTGTTGTGAGACTTTGTGGTACCCCATTCCTCGACTCATAATTGCAACTAAACAAGCATAGGCTTGTACTTCAACTGCAGCATCTGATAACTCCGCTGCACAGCGCAAGCTATCATCATCCATGCGTTCCAACTCTTCTTTGGATACATTCTTCATGCGCATTCTTGAGGCATGAAAAGTAAACCGATCAGAAAATATTGCTTCACGGGCACGCAATAAGGCAGGAATTTCCGTTTCCATAGTCACATTAGAGCTAGGTACAATAAGCCCAATACGACGGTACGAGTTGTTTGACGTCATAAAAGTTAAATCCAAGGTAAAACGAGCACTTAAGCACTAATTAATAAAAGGTTAGTTAAACTATATCGATGATCCCATAAGGGTATCGGGTAGCCAGGTCGCTAAGCTAGGCATTAAGCAGAGTAATAAGATGGCAATCACCATGCAGCCTACAAAGGGTAATGATCCCAATAAAACAGATTTCAGAGGTATCTGAGGGGCTATGCCATTAATCACGTACAGGTTTAAACCTACAGGTGGTGATATCAAACCAATTTCCATATTAATGGTCAGCACTACGGCGAACCATATGGGGTCAAAACCTGCATTCACTATAATAGGTAGCAGGATTGGTGATGCCATCAGTATGACGGCAACAGGGGGCAGAAAAAAGCCGGCAATTAAAAGAAAGAGGTTGATGATCATCATCAAATACCAGCGATTAATGTCCAATGTGCCAATCCATTCAGCGATTGACTGGGTGATAAAGAGGCTGGAAAGCATGTATGAAAAGACACCTGCTGCAGCGATGATGAATAAAATCATAACACTCTCTTTGGTACTGTCCCTTAACACTAGCCATAAATCTTTTGGGCTGGTTAATCGATAAATAACAACGGCGATAATGAGGCAAAGTAAAGCGCCTACAGCCGCAGTTTCAGAAGGCGTAGCCACTCCTCCATACATGGAATAAAGCACACCAACAATAATGGCAATAAAAGGAAGAACCCGTGGCAAAATTTCAAACTTCTCTTTCCAGCTATAGACGGTCTTGACCATTAAGGCATGGTTACCTGAACGCCATGTAGCATAAATGGACCAAGCCATAAATAATGC
Source organism: Candidatus Njordibacter sp. Uisw_058 (assembly GCF_047730065.1). GTDB lineage: Bacteria > Pseudomonadota > Gammaproteobacteria > Pseudomonadales > Balneatricaceae > Njordibacter. The sequence continues at coordinate 388,522 of NZ_CP159829.1, read as the reverse complement.
AACCAACAATAGACCGGGTATGACACCTGCTAAAAATAAGCGCCCGATTGAAGTTTCAGTCGCGATGCCATAAACGATCATGGTGATTGATGGTGGGATTAAAATACCTAAAGTGCCACCCGCGGCAATAGATCCTGCAGCGATGCCCTCTGGATAACCCCGCTTAAGCATTTCTGGAATACCCATTTTACCAATGGCAGCACACGTTGCTGGACTGGAACCTGACATGGCGGCAAACATGGCGCAAGCACCCAGATTAGAAATAACCAACCCACCCGGCACACGGGTCAACCAACGCTCAAGAGCTTCATACAAGTCTGCCCCAGCCCGAGTTGAAGAAATAGAAGCGCCCATAATAATAAACATAGGAATTGATAACAGGGCAAAGCTATCTAACTTGCCAAAAAATATTTCAGGCATTAAAGCCAATGACGGAGCGCCATCGAAAATCATGATGAATAAAGCAGAGACAACCAGTAAACCAATGCCTACTGATATACCAGAGAAAAGGATTAAAATAGTACTGGTGCCTACTAAGGCACCTAAAATAAGAGGATCCATTAATCTTCTCCTAAGCCGAAAGGTAGTTCAATTTTTAAGACTATGGCGGCTAAGTCAGCCAATAACTGAAGTATGAGTAAGCCAAAACCAATGGGTAGGGAAGAATAGACGATCCACAACTGAGGTGCCCAGACTGTATCTGAAGTCCAACCACGCGTAAAGGCAAGATGCCAGAATTCATAACTGAACCACAGCATCATAGAGATGGTAATGATGGCAACCGAATAAGTGAAGATGGCTAGAAAATAACGGCCTTTGGCGGGTAACATCAAGGGAATTAAATTGACATTAACATGGCCCCTAAGTTGTTGGACAAAAGGTAGACCAATAAGGGTAGCAGCAACAATTAAAAAGACGACCGCTTCAGTTTGCCAGACAGTAGAGCCGTTAAGGACAAAACGTACAAAGATCATTTGGCAGGTAATGGCAATAGCAATCAGGGTCATACCTGCTGAACACCAGCCAGACAAGGTCGATAAGAATGAAACTACTTTAAAGAATAATGGCTTAGTAGATGTGCCAGTTTGATCATTGATGTTTGAGTGATCGCTCATGCAAATACCTTTCTTGTGCCTATTTTTTGGGGTTTTTAGAAGCGTTATGCGGTCTTGCTTTGTGACTAATAAAATCCAAAGCAAGACCTATATCGATGGACTACTTAACAGAAAGAGCCATATCAAGTAATTCTTGACCACCAGAAACAGAGTTTACAAATTCTTTGTAAGAGGTTTCCACTGCGATATCACGCCATGCGTTAAAATCAGCTTGGGTCATTTCAGCAATCTCAACACCCGCCTCGCGGAACACTTCAGTTGATTTGGCATCTTGAGTCTTAGCTTCTGCTAAATAAAAGGCTTCAGCTTTTTTTGCAGCGGCTAACAAAGCTGTCTGTTGCTGCTCATTTAACCCATCAAACTTATCCTTGCTCATGATAAGTGGTTGGTACAAAAACCATAGGGCTATGTTTTCAGAAGCAGGTGTATAACACGTGACTTGCTCGTAAATACGGTAAGATACGAAGGAAGATGACGATGTGTTAGCTGCGTTGAGAACACCCGTTTGCATTGCACTATAAATATCAGCGGAACTCATAGAAGTAATGGAAGCGCCTGCACCAATCAACATTTGTTCAAATGATTTGCCAGCAGCGCGAATTTGCATACCCTTTACATCTTCTGGCTTAACAATACACTTGTCCTTGCCTACAAAACCACCTGCAAGATAACCGTGCACCAAAACCATGACATTGTCGTCTAGCATTTTTTCTTGCAAAGCGCCCATGAATGGAGACTGGGTTAAACGAGCTGCATGATCATGGTTTTTAACCAAACCAGGCATGAGGGTTAAACTAACCGCTGGTTGCTGACCAGCTGCATAACTCAGTGGAAAGACGGACATGTCCAATAGGTTGCGACTGATAAAGTTATACTGTTCTTTAGGCTTAACTAATGACTTTGAGGGGAAGATCTTAATGTTAAGATCAACGCCTGCGGCGGCGACTTCATCGGCGACGATTTGAGCTACCTTATGGCGAACGTCTTTAGTTGACCACTGGTGTGAAAGCTTTAGTTCCGTGGCATTAACTGCCCCAGACGTGGCTATTATAGTAGCAAGTGCTGCTGTTTTTATTATACGTGACTGAAACATTTCTACTTCTCCAATTTTAATTGAGATCCGATAGTATAGTCTTTATTATACACATGCAATCTATAAAAATACATATAACCATTATACCTGAACATTGCATAATTGAATGTAAACGTTATAATTTGGTGGTTTGAACTAATGGAATAATTCATGACCCGCGCTGCTGATAAACTCATTACGCAACTGACCGAAGAGATTTCCTCGGGTATATTGCGTCCCGGTGACCAATTAGAAGAAGCTGCTTTAGCAGAAAAATATGCTTTATCACGCACCCCCATTCGTGAAGCTATTCGAGCCATGGTAGCCATTGGCTTATTAGAAACAAGGCCCAGAAAAGGGGCTATTGTTCGGATTCTAACGGCCAAAGAGTTGCTTGATCTATTTGAAGTGGGTGCAGGTCTCGAAGGGATGGCTTGCAGACTAGCGGCAGCAGCGCTCACACAAAAGCATGCAGAATCAATTGAGCAAGCTCTGGAAAAGTGTATTGCTGCATCGGCGACTGGTGATAAAGTTCAGTACAGTATCGCCAACCTTGAGTTCCATGCGGCAATCCATGCGGCTACTGATAACCACTGGCTCATTGAACAATTACAAAATATAGGCATACACATTAATCCCTATCGGTCTTTACCTTATGACCTTCGAGGGCGTCTTGCAAAATCAACAGAAGAGCACACCATGATTTGTTTGGCCATTCTCTCTGGTGAAGGAGAAAGAGCCAGCGAACTAATGCGTGACCATATACTATTGCAAGGCAAACGCCTGCCTTCAGTCCTCAAACTTATTGCCCATTGATTATCTGAACAGCAGCCTCCCTTAGCCTTAGCTTAGTTTTTAATACAAAATTATTAATTAAGGCATGCTTGTCAAATGACCTCATGGTCTTATAGGCGATACCAAAATTCTCTCTGCCCACCCAGTGTTTTCATAACTCAACAACAATCAAGTTCAAACCAGTGGTGTTTGCTTGAAGCGACTACTGACCGTACAATTATGGCTTGCTTAGTCACCATTTGAAAAATAGTTTTATGACCTACTCTGCAAGTTGATTCACTGTTTGCAGAAACCATTTAACGAGGTCAAGAATTTGTTCTTGAAGTGAGACAAATTTTGATCAAGAATAATCTAACGGTTGGAAATGACACTCTATGAGTGAGATTTTTCCATTTAATTAAAGAGTTATGCCGAAAAAATGAACATATCCAAAAACGAAAAAACAATAAACAACGGCATTAACTCTAATCACACTCCCATGATGCAGCAGTATTTAGGGATTAAACATGACCATCCACACGACTTGGTCTTTTACCGCATGGGGGATTTTTATGAAATGTTTTATGAGGATGCCAAACAGGCTTCTGAGTTACTCGACATTTCCTTAACCTCAAGGGGTCAGTCTGCAGGGCAACCCATACCGATGTGCGGCATTCCTTACCATGCTGCAGAAGGATATATTGCTAAAATAGTTAACGCAGGTCGGGCTGTGGCAGTGGCCGAGCAAGTTGGAGACCCTGCTACCAGCAAAGGCCCTGTGGACAGAAAAGTAGTGCGTGTGGTGACTCCGGGTACGTTAACGGACGAGGCTTTAATGCAGGCTAATCAAGATCACTTATTAGTTGCCACATTTAAGCTTCAGGACATCTATGGCATAGCGAGTTTAGATATGAGTAGTGGCCGGTTTGCGGTGACTGAGGCCAATACTGCAGATGAATTACAGACCCAGTTACAGCGTTTAAGACCAGCAGAATTACTTTTTGATGAGAGCAGTGAAATTATTGATCATATCCAAGAGTGGCCTTGTCGCCGCCCTCAAGCGAGTTGGAATTTTACTTACGATACCGCCCTGCGCATACTCAGTCATCAATTTAATACCCGCGATCTGAGTGGCTTTGGCTGTGAAACTATGCATGCCGCTATTTGTGCAGCCGGATGCTTATTAAATTATGCCAAGGAAACTCAAAGGGGTGACCTACCCCATTTACGTAATTTACAAATAGAACTGCCCCAAGACACGCTAATTTTAGATGGTCCAAGCCGAAAGAATTTGGAAATAGACCTTAATATTCAAGGGGGCGAGCAGTTTACTCTAGCAGCAGCTTTAGATACCACAGCCACCCCCATGGGTGGACGATTATTACGCCGCTGGCTCAATAATCCATTGCGAAATATTGAGGTGCTTGAGCAACGCCAAGATTTTATTTGCGAGATGCTCACGTCTGATAAGACTGAAGATCTGCAGCAGGGTCTTAAACCCATTGGAGATATGGAACGTATCTTAGCTCGGATTGCATTAAGATCAGCCCGCCCTCGTGATTTATCAAGACTTTGTGCAAGTCTTAGGGCATTGCCTCACATCCAAGTTTCATTATCGCCTTTAGAGTCTAAAAGGGCCCAATCGTTAGCTAATGACATCAGTGAATTTCCAGCGACAGTGGATTTGTTAATGAGAGCTATTGTCGACAACCCCCCAGTGATTATTCGAGACGGAGGAGTGATTGCTAAAGGCTATGATGAAAAGCTCGACCAGTTGCGAGGCTTAAGTCAAAATGCAGGTCAATTTTTGCTTGATTTGGAAACTCAGGAACGCGAGCGTACGGGCCTATCGACACTAAAAGTAGGTTACAACCGTGTCCACGGCTACTATATCGAAATTAGTCGCTTACAATCTGCCCAAGCGCCGAGCGAATATGTGCGGCGGCAAACCTTAAAAAATGCTGAGCGTTTTATCACCCCCGAACTTAAATCCTTTGAAGACCGAGCTTTAAGCAGTAAGAGTCGCAGTTTAGCGCGAGAAAAAGCGCTTTATGAAGACCTTATTGAAGACTTGGCCAATCAACTGCAACAACTGCAGCAAGCATCAGATGGGGTTAGTGAACTTGATGTGCTTTGCTGTTTAGCTGAACGTGCAATGTGCCTTGATCTTAATCGGCCAAGCTTGAAACTTGAGCCTGGAATAGACATAAGACAAGGCCGTCATTTAGTGGTTGAACAATTAATTAGCGTTCCTTTTGTAGCCAACGATACCAGCCTTTGTGCAACGTCCAGCATGATGATGATTACTGGCCCCAATATGGGCGGTAAGTCTACTTACATGCGGCAAATCGCTTTGATCGTTATCATGGCCCAAATTGGGGCCTATGTGCCTGCCTTAGAAGCCTCGATCGGCATTGTTGATCGCGTATTCACCCGCATGGGAAGCAGTGATGATTTAGTAGGCGGACGCTCAACATTCATGGTCGAAATGACAGAAACCGCCAATATTCTCAACAACGCAAGTGCAAAAAGTTTAGTGTTGATGGATGAAGTGGGTCGGGGAACAAGCACCTTTGATGGATTATCTTTAGCTTGGTCTTGTGCCTTAAATTTAGCAAGGGATATTGGCGCCTTAACGCTTTTTGCAACTCACTATTTTGAGATGACACAATTATCTGAGCAATTAGCTCAAGTAGAAAATGTTCATTTAGACGCCACAGAACATGACGACAACATCATTTTTATGCACAAAGTTCTTCCCGGTCCAGCTAGCAAAAGTTATGGTCTGCAAGTGGCTAAACTCGCCGGTGTACCCCATCAAGTGATCGATGAGGCAAGGCAAAAACTAAACTATTTGGAACAGAGTGAACATAAGCAAACATCAGCCACAGCCAAAAATACGCTCCTCGAGACACCTCAGCAATCTGACTTATTTAGTCACCTAGCCCACCCAATCGAGGCGTTACTAGAGAGTCACAAAGCGGATGAACTAACCCCTAGACAAGCCTTAGAGCTGATTTATCAAATGCAGCACTTGCGTAATAGTTAAAACAACTCAAGGCCTCATTTAAAATTAAAGTGTAGGGCTGGCACGTTAAGTTTGTCCCGTGAGGAAATATTCCTTGAGCCATCTTCTATAGGGTGCTGCCAAAGAAGTGATAGCAGCCAAAGTCATGAGATAAATTGTTATGTCTAACCATACTGCCAGTAAGAAAAAATGATGCACAAAGCATCTGAACTTCCACATCGGCCTCAAGGAACGTGGGTGACTCTTGCTAGTATGGTTTTGGCGTCAGTACTCGGATCAGTGCACGCCTTTTCCGTTTTTTTGGAACCCATGGAAAACTACTTTCAAACTTCACGATCTCAAGTCAGTCTAACCTATTCCTTTGCCCTATTATCCTTAACAGTGGGGGTATTGTTAGGCCATCGTTTTTACAGTTTATTGCGTCCAGCAAGCTTCTCGATTGCAGTTTGTGGGCTAGCCTTAATCGGTACGTTAATCGCTGCATCAGCCACTCATATCATCATAGTTTGGCTTGGGTACAGTTTGTTGTTTGGTTTAGCAAACGGCCTCGGCTACGGCTTTGCATTGCAAATCTCTGCTCAGTCTAACTTAGAAAATAAAGGTTTTGTCATGGGACTGGTCACAGCCAGTTATGCCCTAGGATCTGTGCTTTCACCGTGGCCCCTGGCTTTTGTCTTAAATAATTTTGGTTTAATGTGGGCGATGCTGAGTTTGAGCTTAGCGTTATTCGTCATTATGCCCGTTGTTAGTGGCTTGTTGTATTGGTCTCGGGCTCAGTTACATGTCTCACCACCTGACCATAAGCAGAGTCCCAGGGTATATCAACAGGTGATTTTTTTCTTTTGGTTAGCCTACGGTTTAGCGGTTATGGCTGGACTCATGGCTATAGGCCATGCTACTGCAATTGCAGATGAGGCGGGCCTAAATGGGCAACTGATATTAATAGCGCCAAGCGTATTGGCACTTTTCAGCATGAGTGGAAGCTTGTTGGGAGGTTGGATGGCAGACCGGGTCTCATTTAAAGTGACCTTAACAGTGTTACCTTTATTATCAGCCCTCAGTCTTGCGTTATTAGCCCTATTTTTAGTCGATATTAGTGTGTTGTTTGGCTTAGGAGTTACTGGGTTTGCCTATGGGGCAATCATCTCGATATACCCTGCGGCTATTGCAACTCATTTTGGAGCAGTTGAGGGGGTTCGAATTTATGGTAAAGTCTTTATCGCTTGGGGCATCGCAGGGTTTGTTGGCCCATGGTTGGCAGGCAGTTTATACGACTTGAATGGAGATTATAGGCTTGCATTAATTATTGCTAGCATTGCAGGGTTAGGTTCTGCGCTGGTTGTGTTTACTTTATTGAATGAAAAGTAGGCACCGCTAATGAAGCTTACTGATGGCTTAGATTAATGAACCATTTGAGGCTCTTTTTAGAGCCCTATTTGCGAACCTATGAAGAGTTTATGCCACAGAGGACATGCGTTTAAAAGACTAGAACAGACTCACTAAGCACGGTTCGCTTGCTAATACCGACAACCCATAAGGTCTATGGGTTATGTATCTGGATACAAACGACTTTTAGGGGGTTAATTAAAGTTTAGCATCCAACACATCTGTGCTGTTAAGGCCTTCCGTTTCAAGAATCTTACGCAGGCTGCGCAAAGCCCCCACTTGAATCTGACGCACCCTTTCTCGAGTTAAATTAATATCTTTACCAACGTGCTCGAGAGTGCAGACAGAATGACCGCGCAAGCCGAAGCGATGGGAAATAACATCTTTTTGTAGGTCCGTCAGCAAATCTAGCCACTGCTCCATGTTAGTCATTAGGTTACTATCAACTAGCGTATTCTCCGGTCCTTGGGTAGCAGTATCAGGTATCGTCTCCAGCAGCGTAGTGTCGCTGTCAGGACCCAAGCAGTTATCCACTGAGCCAACTCGATCATTAAGGTTGAGCATGGCACTCACTTGCTTTACAGGCTTGCCTAAGTGGGTAGCTATTTCTTCTGCAGTGGACTCATGATCAAGCTTTTGGGCCAATTCTCTGGCGACACGTAAATACACATTGAGTTCTTTAACGACATGAATTGGTAGCCTAATGGTGCGGGTTTGGTTCATGATAGCTCGTTCGATCGTTTGGCGAATCCACCATGTGCCATAAGTTGAAAAGCGAAAGCCTCGTTCTGGGTCAAATTTCTCTACCGCACGAATTAAGCCAAGATTGCCTTCTTCGATTAGGTCAAGCAAAGTCATACCACGGTTCACATAACGGCGCGCAATTTTCACCACTAATCTCAAATTGCTTTCGATCAGACAGTGGCGTGCTGAGACATCACCCTTGAGCGCCAGACGAGAAAAATGTTGCTCTTCCTGTGCCGTTAGTAAGGCTCGAAAACCTATTTCCCCTAGATATAGGTGGGTCGCATCTTTAAAGTCAGTGTCTTTGTTTGAGTATTTGCCACGCGACTTATATTTTGCATATTGTATTTCGCTACGGTGCTGATGCACTTCTTCTACAGATAATTCTTGCGTCATTTAACTCACCTATTAATTAAACTCACCTATTAATTAAACTATCAATTAACTTCTTAACTGACCTAATTAACCAGCTCATTTCATCAAAGACTACGCTAGGCACTTTGTTGATAGACGACCTATAGCTTGGGCAAATACCTCAGTGGGTTAACAGGCTTGCCGTTTTTGCGTATTTCAAAATGTAGCCTTGGGTCTAGTTGTGGACCCTTACCTACTTCTGCAATCACTTGGCCTGCACTTACTATGGCGCCTTCTTCAACCAAAATACGGCTGTTGTAAGCATATGCACTAAGGAAGGTATCATTGTGTTTTACCACTACCAGTTTACCGTAACCCTGAATACCGCTTCCAGAATATACTATTATTCCACTAGATGCAGCTTTTACCGGTTTTCCCAGACTGGATGATAAATCAATTCCATTAGAAGCGCCAGCTTTATTAGCAAAAACTTGTATCAATTTTCCCCGTAGTGGCCAAGACCACTTCACCGACTTAAATCCTTTATAGGCCTTTAATATAGGGGATTTATCTACTTTTTTGGATGCTGAAGAAGGTTGTTTTTTAGGTGTTTCCTTGGCAATGACAACAGGCTTTTTTACAGCTCCTTTTTCTAATGGGGCTTTAATAGCACTATTTTCATTTATTTCATTAAAATAAATCACTTGCCCAACATAAATAGTGTAGGGCGAGTTAATGGCGTTAGCTTTGGCTAATTTTTTATAATCCCAACCAAAACGCCAAGCAATGGCGAACATCGTGTCACCCGGTTTGACTTGATAGGATAAGGGAGTATTTTGCACACGATTGGATGATACAATTTGTGCCGTGCTATAACCTAGATCCTGCACGGGCGCATATTGACTGGCACTGCAGGCTGACAGTAATAAAATAACCGCACTAGAACTTAACAACCTGATCATGCACAAAACCCCATAACTAGAGCTCATATTTATTAGCCCGCCCAGTCTTTTAATTGAATACGTCCAAACTTACCCACCAACAAGCCTCCTAAGCAACACACCAATAGGCACCAAATTAGTTGGTTATCGTTGCCCGTCATTTGACTATACACCCAGGGCATAAGATTCTCTTGCTGCAGCGGAACCTCTATACCTGTGCTATTCAAGCGATAAGTAACCGTGTGCTTCCAAGGCCATAACTTCACCACTGAACCCATCATTAGACCAGTCAAAAAATTCATTACCGCAATCGAATGCTGCTTGAGTAAATAAACAATCACTCGACTGAACGCCACTAAACCCAAACCACAGCCAAAAGCAAAAACAGCAATCACTTCAATATCAAAGGCAGCCAAGCGAGCAATTAGAAATGGATAAATACCCAACATTAATAGGATGAAACTGCCCGATACACCAGGCAATATCATCGCAGTGATGGCAAAGGCCCCAGCTGCCATTAACCATAAGTAGCCCCAACCAGAAAAGCCATCAACCACCTGCAGCATGGGCATGCTGGCTAATATTAAACTTACTAACAAACCAGGCCAAAGCCAACGCCATTGAAGCTTCTTTTGCCCATATAGGGCCTGCAGCAACATCAGACTTGCCACCATAATCAAGCCCAAAAATAAACTCCACATGATCAGTGGCTGAACTAATAAAAGCCAAGTAATGAGTTTAGCAAGAATTACTAGCGCGGTGGCCATACCAAGACCCAAATTAATCAGGAACAAACCGTCGATGTAATGCCACGCCTTAGCTAACTGACGCTGCCGTATTAGTTTTAATAAATGCCAGTGACTGAGGTGACTAATGGCAGTTAATAACCGACCGTAAATACCACTCAGTAAAGCCACAGTTCCACCCGATATTCCAGGCACTAGATCAGCGCCACCCATGAGCAACCCTGTAACAAATGTTCGCCACTGTATAAATGTGGTTTTTGTGGTCATTATATTAATCCATTGACTAAAGGGACAAAGTTAGCAGCTTCTATTTTTTGTTTGCTGAAATGATTGCCAGAGCGTGTTATTTTTAATAAATACTGATCATCATTACCCACGGGAATAATCATACAGCCCCCCTCAGCCAGCTGCCACTGCAAGGCTTGAGGCACCTGTGAAGGCGCCGCTGTCACCATAATACCATCGAAAGGTTCTCGCGCAGGCCAGCCTTCGTAGCCATCACCGTGCTTGTAAACCACATTATGGATGCCCATTTGCTGCAATCGGTCTCGGGCTCGATCTAGCAGGGGTTCTATACGCTCCATAGTCAGTAATCTGGGTACTAACTGAGCCAAAACTGATGTTTGGTAACCAGATCCTGTGCCTATTTCCAACACTTTTTTAGCAGCGCATGAAGCCAGCAAAAGCTCACTCATACGAGCTACTGTATAAGGGCGTGAAAGGGTTTGATTGTGACCAATAGGTAATGACTTATCTTCATAAGCTCTATGGGCCAAAGCCTCATCTAAGAAAAGATGGCGAGGCGTTGAGCGCATTACATCTAACACTCTGACGTCTTGCACTCCTAGAGCGATCAATTGATCAACTAAACGTTCTCTTGTGCGCTGGGATGTCATGCCAATACCTTGTCTTTTGGCAGCCGTGCGTTTAGGGTCCGTCACAACGTGGCGCATTAAAACTTATCCTGCAGCCAATGAGTCACGCGATCGAAGGCTTCATGACAAGCCATGTCTGGTGACAGAGGAGTAACTGACACGAAGCCCTCCTCGACAGCATGAAAGTCGGTGCCAGGGCTGCCATCTTTGACCTTACCCGCAGGTCCGATCCAATAGCACTGATGACCTCGAGGGTCTTGGGCATCCATCGCAGTGCCACCTATTTCTCTACTACCCAAACGGGTCACTTTAATGCCTTTAATTTTATCATAGGGCAAATCTGGCACATTGACATTGATAATGCATCGCTCTGGTAGATTGAGCTTTTGCATCCCCGTCATGAGCTGCCTAGCGACTTTTGCAGCTGTCAAAAAATGAACTTTTCCCACTAAAGAAAGTGCCATCGCATGATGGGCAAGGTAACGCCCTTCCATTGCTGCAGCCACTGTGCCTGAGTAGAGCACATCATCCCCTAAATTAGCCCCATGGTTAATTCCTGAAACCACCATATCAGGGGCTATATCCAACACGCCATTAATTCCAAGGTGCACACAGTCTGCAGGCGTGCCATCGATACTAAAATAACCATTTTTCTGAGGCATCATTCGTACTGGACGAGATAAGGTTAACGAATTACTCGCCCCACTTAAATCTCGATCGGGAGCAATAACCGTCACTTGATGGTCTTGCTCTAGCTCCTGCACAAGATACGACAGGCCTTGCGCATGCACGCCATCATCATTAGAGATCAGTAGTTGCATCTTATTATTCCTTATCTTGAATCCGTTAGTCTGTTGTCATTATGGCTGTTCTACTAAAGTGATTTCTCGCACTAAGGCCGTTGCGTAACTTCCACGCATCAAATGGAAATTCAGTTCCAAGATATCACCCTCACACCAACACCACGTAAAATCTTTTGGCCACAAACGCAAACTGCGTCTTTGAGCCATCATATCTTGGGCAATTAAAGCCTCAATCCAAGGCCACCATGGAGCAAGTATTTGTGCTTCATAATCACTTGCTGGATTGGCTATAACATGGCCTACAGCCCCAACCATAGGGCCAGTTGGGGCTAAATCACCCGTATAAATGCGCGCTTGGACTTCATCTAGTTCAATTTCTGCACCCGCATCAAACTGACTAAACCCATCACTAAACATACAACGCTCACCCACCGCTGCCGTTAGCCAAGTACCGTCATGAACACGAGCGCTTAACAACTGATTAAACAAATAAGAGCGCACTGACGACAACGCCATGCCCCGCTTAAAACGATCTTTTATACGTTTGCCCTGCAGCATTAATAAAGCAAGGTTCAGATTGCCACCTTGGCGACCAAAGCGTTGATCACCAAAGTAGTTCGGTGCCCCTTGCTGAGAAATAAGGCGGAGTTTTTGTTCTAATGCCTCAGTTGCATTCATATTGCGCAAACGAATACTGAAAACATTACCTTGATGGACTCCAGTTTTTAACTTGCGCAAATGTCGAACTGTTTGATGCAAATTAACCTCAGGGCTATGCAGTTGCTGCCAATCAGGATCTACTGTTTCTGCCTTACCAGGCAGGTGAACCCCAAACCACTGGCGCGTCACGCCTCGGCGATCTTTTAATCCTGAATAACTAACTTGCCGGGCAGGCACACCCGCAACCTTTGCAATGTGGCGGGCTAAGAAATCCGTATTAGTGTCCGTTTTAGTGATATCAAGATAAACGTGTTCTCCCTCGCCACAAGGGACATAGCCTAAGTCTTCTGTGACTATAAAATCACTGCATTGAGATTTAATCTGACCCTTAGAGGTAGGCTCACCAGAAGCATAAGCCAATTCAGTCGGCCAATTTAGAGGCTGTAATTCAGGTGCGGTCACTGATCTTCCACAAGCTGGTAAAAGGTTTCATTAGGTTTGACCATACCCAAGTCGTGACGTGCACGCTCTTCGATTGCATCAATACCTTGCTTCAAATCCAGCACCTCTGCATGGAGCTGTTGGTTACGCTCAGACAGGCTAGCATTCACTGCTTCTTGAGCAGTAATTTTGTCCTGCAGACGTTCCACTTCTAGCAACCCAGACTGACCCCACCAAAGGCTGTATTGCATAGCTATTAGGGTGACGAAGATTAATCCAACTAACCATTTCATAAATATATCAACAAAAAAGGGAGCTGACCTTGGCAATAATTCACCAACGCAAGCTCCCTAGACGAGGTCAATCGTTGTTATTGACCTTTAATTTCCTGACGTCCACGATAAGGAGCGTCAGCACCTAGTTCCTGCTCGATACGAAGTAAGCGATTATACTTCGCTACTCTATCTGAGCGACACAATGAACCCGTCTTAATTTGGCCCGCTGCCGTAGCTACAGCTAAGTCAGCAATAGTTGTATCTTCTGTTTCGCCAGAGCGATGAGAAATAACCACACTAAAACCAGCTTTCTGGGCCATACGTATGGCTGCCAGTGTCTCTGTAAGGGTACCAATTTGATTAAATTTAATCAAAATAGAGTTGCCAATACCTTGCTCAATACCCTGGGTCAATATTTTTGTATTAGTGACAAATAGATCATCACCTACAAGTTGAACACGATCACCACACTTTTGGGTCAGGTCTTGCCAACCATCCCAGTCACTCTCATCCATGCCATCTTCAATGGACACGATGGGATGTTTATTAGTTAATTCAGTTAGGTAATCTGCAAACCCAGAGGCATCAAATGACTGCCCTTCTCCACTGAGGTTATAGGTACCATTTTCATAAAATTCGGATGCTGCACAATCCAACGCTAAAGTCACATCAGAGCCTAATGTATAGCCAGCATACGCTACTGCTTCAGCAATAACATCTAGTGCCGCTTCGTTTGAAGGCAAGTTAGGTGCAAATCCACCTTCGTCTCCAACTGCGGTACTTAAACCTCGATCACTCAGCACTTTCTTAAGGGCATGAAAAATTTCTGCACCGCAACGCAAAGCCTCTGAAAAATTTGGCGCACTCACAGGCTGCACCATAAATTCTTGGATATCGACGTTATTATCAGCGTGTTCACCACCATTGATAATATTCATCATTGGCACGGGCATGCTGTATTGGCCCGCGGTCCCATTAAGCTCAGCAATGTGTGCGTATAAAGGCAACCCTTTATGCATTGCTGCAGCTTTAGCTGCTGCCAGTGATACCGCAAGAATAGCGTTGGCACCGAGAACTTCTTTGTTTTCTGTCGCATCCAATTTGATCATAGCCTCATCCAGAGCCTGCTGATCAGTCGCATCCATGCCTCTCAAGCATTCTAATATAGGCCCATGAATGCCAGCAATAGCGTTCAGCACTCCCTTGCCTAAATAGCGAGCTTTATCTCCATCGCGAAGCTCTAGAGCTTCTCTGGACCCAGTGGATGCACCAGAAGGAGCGCAAGCAGAACCAAACGCTCCACCTGCAAGTAACACATCTGCCTCAATGGTAGGGTTGCCACGCGAGTCCAACACTTCTCTTGCCTTAATGTCGGCAATTAATTGGTCCAAAATTTACTCCTATATGTTTTTTAAATTAACAATTTCCTTATTGCAAAGGTCTACTTTTTTGCCTGAATAACGGCTGCACCCACAAACCCTTCAAACAGACCGTGGCCCGCACGCGGGGTGGAAGTGAATTCTGGATGAAACTGGCAGGCCACAAACCAAGGGTGATCTACAATTTCAACCATTTCCACCAAACTGCCGTCCATAGAACGACCAGAAAACTTCAAACCCACCGCTTCTAGTTGCTCAACAAAGGTATTATTAACTTCATAACGATGACGATGGCGCTCTGTAATAACGTCTTGTTGATAGCACTGGTAAGCCAAAGACCCTTCTTGCAAACGGCATTGCTGGGCGCCCAAACGCATGGTGCCACCTAAATCTGAACCTTCTGAGCGCTGTTCAATGTATCCAGCCTCATCGGTCCATTCGGTGATTAGACCCACCACACAATGCTTAGAGTTGGCATCAAACTCACTGCTGTTAGCATCACTCCATCCTGCTACATTGCGAGCAAATTCAATCACTGCCACTTGCATCCCAAGGCAAATACCTAAATATGGTATTTTATTCTCACGAGCATATTGCACTGTCTTTATTTTACCCTCTGTACCACGCTCTCCAAAGCCACCAGGTACAAGGATTGCGTCCACCCCTGCTAGCAAACTGACACCCTGCGTTTCAATGTCTTCAGCGTCGATGTAGCGCGTATTGACTTTGGTATAGGACTTAATACCAGCATGGCTGATGGCTTCAATTAACGACTTATAAGCATCTAACAACTCCATGTACTTGCCAACCATAGCAATAGTCACTTCACGCTTAGGATTCAGTTTGGCTTGCGCTACTGCATCCCATTCAGTTAAGTCAGCTTCCTTACAATCTAAACCAAACCGTTGCGTAACAATTTCGTCTAAACCCTGCGACTTTAATAAACTTGGGATAGTGTAAATGCTCTCTGCATCAGGCAATGAGATCACTGCTCGCTGTTCCACATTGGTAAATAAGGCAATTTTGCTTCGCTCAGGGGCATCAATAGCCACTTCAGAACGACACACTAAAATATCAGGTTGAATACCAATAGAGCGCAACTCCTTTACAGAGTGCTGCGTTGGCTTAGTTTTAGTTTCACCAGCGGTCGCGATGTAAGGTACTAAAGTGAGGTGCATGAAGAGCGCACGGTTAGAACCCAGTTCAAATTTCATCTGCCGGATCGCTTCTAGAAAAGGTTGCGATTCAATATCACCTACGGTGCCACCAATCTCAACCAATGCAATTTCTGCACCTTCCGAGCCCTTGTAAACACGGCGCTTAATTTCATCAGTGATGTGTGGAATAATTTGTACCGTACCGCCTAAATAATCCCCCCGGCGCTCTTTTCGTAACACATGCTCATACACACGACCGGCAGTGAAATTATTACGTTTAGACATTTTAGTATCAATAAAACGCTCATAGTGTCCCAAATCCAAATCAGTTTCTGCACCATCTTCAGTAACAAAAACTTCACCATGCTGGAAAGGACTCATGGTGCCAGGATCAACATTGATATACGGGTCTAATTTCAACATAGTGACCTTGAGACCCCGGGCCTCTAAAATGGCGGCCAAAGAAGCCGAAGCAATGCCCTTTCCTAAAGAAGAGACAACGCCGCCGGTAACGAAGATGAAACGAGTCATGAAATACCCTATGTCTTATATGACGTGCCACACGTCGATTGGAATTAAAACACGACAGAACAACCACACCAATACGCTGCAACTAGGGCGAACAAGTGTCCACTTTTTAGCAAGCGGGTGGAAATGCCTAACGTTTATAATTTTTTGACGCGCAATACAGGGTCTGTTGCCAGCATATGTATTACGACTTAAGATGGGAGAGTAGGATACCAGAAGAGGCTAATCGGAACAATCAAAAGCTTTGTTTTTAGTGGCCGTTTTCCAGCCCCAAGCAGGTGCACCTATCGCCGCTTCAAAACCAAAATTAACCCACAAATCTGCCACCATAGCGAGTCTGCCATTGACATAAAACAAAGGCAGTTTATCGCGCTCCCATGCTGGCACTCTAGCTTCTTGAAGCAGCTTCTTAAGACTTTGGCTATGATTCCGCCCCAAGGGCTTGCATCGTTCGCCACCCACCCTAAAGCGCCGCTCCAAAAAATCACCTTGAGCTAAAAAAAGCCCCCACTCGGCGCCTTCAACGATTCTCAAAACACCTTCAGGGAGGGAAATCAATCCAGCTGATAGGGCCTTTGGGTCTATGCTGCCACTCCAATTAACAGCAGTTTTCTCAGATTGATCGGCTCCAAGCATCAACAACAAATCACCTCGATGACGACGCAAACACCAACCTCCAAGCTGCATATAAGGTTGACGATCGGCGGCACTGAGGATAAAGTCCTTATCGATGGTTTGCATCACTGCATAATCAGGCATAGGCACATTTTGAAGATGCAACCAGTAACGCAGTACATTGTAACGCCGAGGTTGGCTCAATGTTTGCATATCTGCACACGAGATGCACCCGCCTAATTCTGTTTCTCTGTGGATCAATTTAAAGTCAATGGCCGCAACTTCATCTAACAAGACCTGTGTATCTGTCATTAAAGAAGTTACTTTAGCTACCTGCTGATCTAATGCCGGCCACCTATTTCGCAACCATGGCATCACTTGATGACGTAAATAATTACGATCAAAATCATGGCTTTGATTACTTGGATCTTCGTTCCAAGTTAAGTTATGAGCTTGAGCATAGGCGTAAAGGTCAGTCTGTCGAACGTGCAACAGCGGCCTTACTAGGCAGCCTAAACCTAGCTGACGCTGCTGAGGCATGGCTCGTAAACCATTTACTCCAGCGCCACGCAATAACCTTAAGAATAGGGTTTCACTTTGGTCATCAGCGTGCTGCCCTAACAAAAGCACCTCGCCCACCTTTAAATGCTGTTTAAAACTCTCATAGCGCGCATTTCGAGCTGCCGCTTCTAAACCAAACTGCTGCTGTTCTAACGGACTAAGGGTGACTTTATGGCTGATGTAGCCGACACCATATTGCTGGCATTTTTTTTCAACATCATGCTGCCAATGATCTGCTTGTAATTGCAGGCTATGATTAATATGAATCACACCCAAGGGTGGGCAAACATGATCTTCCTGAAGCTTAACAAGGGCATGTAATAGGCTCATAGAGTCTAATCCACCGCTCACAGCAACCCACCATTTGGAGGCTTTAAGATGGGGTTTTAAAGCACCTGCGCTAGTGACTAGTTGCTGGTGAGAGAATTGCATAGGGGAATTTTAGGCCCTAAGGAGCGGCCTAAGAACTTAGACCATAAGACATTAGGCGCTTGTAACGGCGGTCCAGCAGAGCATTAGTTTCCATCGGTTCAAGCTCAGCCAACTGACTGATCAGTGTCGATTTAATGCTTGCTGCAATGAGTTCAGCATCACGATGAGCGCCACCCAAAGGCTCTTTGATGACATGATCAACTAAACCTAAATCATATAAGCGAGCCGATGTTATACCCATAGCGTTAGCAGCATCAGCAGAAAAATCTGCACTTTTCCATAAAATAGAGGCGCAACCTTCTGGCGAGATCACCGAATAGGTGGAGTATTGCAACATATTAAGTTGGTCACACACTCCAATCGCCAAAGCACCCCCAGATCCACCCTCTCCAATCACTGTAGAAATAATTGGCGTTTTGAGACCCGACATTTGTGCAAGGTTAAAAGCAATGGCTTCACTTTGACCTCGTTCTTCGGCATCAATACCAGGATAGGCACCCGGGGTGTCGATAAAGGTTAAGATGGGCATTTTGAATCTTTCCGCCATCTTCATCATACGCAGAGCTTTGCGATACCCCTCTGGGCGTGGCATGCCAAAATTACGTGCCACTTTTTCTTTCGTAGATCGGCCTTTTTCTTGGCCCATGACCATAACAGCTCTACCATTAAGCCGGCCAATACCGCACACCATGGCAAGATCATCACCAAAGTGACGGTCTCCATGCAACTCATCAAACTCATCAAAAATACTCTTAATGTAATCTATGGTATGAGGGCGCTGGGGATGACGAGAAACTTTAGATACTTGAGCTGCGCTTAAATTAGAGAAAATGGATTCCGTTAGGCTAATACTCTTATCGGCAAGTTTAGATATTTCTTCGCTGATATTAAGATCATTGTCGTTGCCTACTAAGCGCAAGGCTTCAATCTTGGCTTCCAGGTCAGCGATAGGTTGTTCAAAATCGAGATAATTTGGGTTCATAGGGCCTAACTTTATAGGTGTAACGGGTAAATATTGAGGTTATTATAACCTATATTTTGCACATTTTATAATTTGCGATAGCGCATTTTGACAGCATGAGTACCTAACAGGTAGACCAACTCTTGCAGCATGTCATCTTCGACTTCTAGGCGCCAAGGTGAGGCGCAGCGTATGACTCCTCGCCCAACACTATTTTCATATTGTAACTCGAGTTTTGCCGCAGGTTTATCACCATAGACTTGATGGGGAGAAAGAATGCCCAGTAGTTGCTGCAAACCTTTACCTTGGGCAAAGTCGGGTGCTATGGATAAGCGCAGGCCCTTAGAAAAGACTGTGCGCGCTTGAGGCATCGTAAGAATCTGCTGCGCACTGACTTTTAGACCCCCAGAATAATCATCTTCAGACACTTCACCTTCAACAATCAGCAACCGATCAGTTTGCAATAACTCTCGATACTTTTCATAGGTATCACCAAATAGGGCAACATCAACCCTTGCTCTTCTGTCATCTAAGGTTAAGAAAGCAATAGTTTTACCACGCTTGGTTTTCATAGTTCGGCTTGCAACTACTAAACCAGCAATCCATTGCTTATCTTTTTTCGCCATTAACTGATCTAGGCGGCAGCGCAAAAAACGCCCCAGCTCATGATCATAACTATCAATAGGGTGGCCTGTTACATATAAGCCCAAGGTATCTTTTTCACCTTTGAGGCGTTGTTTAAGGGTAAGAGACCTCGTCGTAATGTGGCGCTCATACGCCAACTCTAAACTCGCTGAATCATCCGCTGTCGCAGCAATTTCGCCAAACAAGTCCATCATTCCTGCGTCACTATTGCGCTGGCTTTGGTCTGCTGATTGCACAGCATCAGGAATCGCGCTATAGAGCACCGAACGCTCTTTATTCGGCACTAGATCATCTAATGCACCACTGGCCACTAAGGCTTCTAACACCCGCTTGTTAATTTTTTTACTGCCAACCCGCTTACAAAAATCAAACAGGTCTTTAAAGTCTCCAGATTTTTCTCGCGCTTCTATAATAGCGGCCACTGGCCCTTCACCTACGCCTTTGACTGCGCCTAGACCATAGACCACTTGGTTAGCTGCATTCACAGTAAATTTATAATGGCTTTCGTTCACATTTGGTAAATTAAGCGGCAGCTCCATGCGTCGACACTCTTCAACAAAAATAACGATTTTGTCTATGTTTTGCATATCTGCTGATAGCACGGCGGCCATAAATTCTGCAGGATAATGGTGCTTAAGCCAAGCCGTTTGGTAGGCGACTAAAGCGTAGGCTGCAGAATGCGATTTATTAAAGCCATAGCCAGCAAACTTTTCTACCAGATCAAAAATATTACCCGCTAAACCTTCATCAATGCCATTAGCCGCGCTACCGGTTAAAAATCCTGATCGCTGCTTGGCCATTTCTTCTGGCTTTTTCTTACCCATGGCGCGGCGCAACATATCAGCTTCACCAAGGCTGTAGCCTGCCATGACCTGAGCAATCTGCATTACCTGTTCCTGATACAAGATAATACCGTAGGTGGGTTCCAAAACGGGGCGTAAAGAATCTAACTGATAATCTTCATGGGGCCATGCCAGCTTAGCGCGCCCATGTTTACGATTAATGAAGTCGTCGACCATACCAGACTGTAAAGGCCCAGGCCGAAATAATGCGACAAGGGCAATAATATCTTCAAAGCTACTTGGCAATTGACGTTTAATGAGGTCTTTCATGCCCCGTGATTCTAACTGAAAGACACCCGTGGTTTCGGCCCCTTGAAGCAGTTTGTAAACAGGTTCATCTGCCAGGGGAATAGTTTCAATGGCTATGGCTTCTTCACCCTTAGCCTGGCGCCTCTCATTGATCATGCCCATGGCCCAATCAACAACTGTGAGGGTTTTTAAGCCTAAGAAGTCAAACTTCACTAATCCTGCATCTTCAACATCATTTTTATCATACTGGGTCACTAAACCAGATCCGTCGGCGTCACAATATAAGGGGGAGAAATCCGTCAGTTTAGTGGGTGCAATAACAACACCACCTGCGTGCTTGCCAACATTGCGAGTCAGGCCCTCAAGCTGATACGCCATGTCCATAATTTCTTGCACTTCATCATTATTGTCAATGAACTCGCGCAGCGTATCTTCTTGTTCTACGGCTTTGCTTAGGGTGATCCCTACTTCAAAAGGAATCAACTTCGACAGCTTATCAGCCAAACCAAAAGGTTTACCTTGAACTCGGGCAACATCACGCACTACCGCTTTTGCCGCCATCGTGCCAAAGGTAATAATTTGAGATACTGCATCCTTACCGTAGGTTTGTGATACGTATTCAATCACTCGATCACGATTGTCCATGCAAAAATCAATATCAAAATCAGGCATTGATACCCGTTCTGGATTCAAGAAACGTTCAAATAAGAGATCATATTTAAGGGGGTCTAAGTCAGTGATCTCCAGCACATAAGCGACTAAAGATCCTGCACCAGAACCCCGCCCTGGCCCCACAGGAATATCGTTATCTTTGGCCCAGCGAATAAAATCCATAACGATGAGAAAGTAACCTGGAAAACCCATTTGACAAATAATATTGAGTTCAAATTCAAGCCGATCATCGAATATTTTACGTTGCTCCTGGTACTTTGAATCCGTAGCATCCAGAATAACCTTGAGGCGCTTTTCCAAACCATCGCGAGACACCTTACCAAAGAATTCGTCCATGGTCAGACCGTCTGGCACAGGAAAGTTAGGCAAAGAATAATGGCCTAATTGAATGTCTAAATTGCAGCGCTTCGCAATCTGTACACTGTTCTCTAGGGCAGAAGGTAAGTCAGCAAACAGGGCTTGCATCTCCTCAGCACTGCGCAAGTATTGTTGGTTAGAGTAGGCCTTTAACCTTCGTGGGTCGTCCAAAGTCATGCTCTGGTTGATACACACACGTGTTTCATGAGCCTCAAAATCTTCAGCAGAAACGAACATCACATCGTTAGTAGCGACGATGGGGACCTTCGCTAATTGTGCAAGCTGTGCCGATAGATGCAGGCAATCTTCATCGTATTGTCGCCCTGTGCGCTGAACCTCTAGATAAAATCGGTCACCAAAGATGCCTGTCCAGTAGAGCAAAACTTGTTCCGCTTCGGCCACTCCACGGTTAATTAACGCTCGGCCAACTTCTCCTTCAGCTGCCCCAGACAAAACAATAAGGCCTTCACTTTTGTCAGCTAACCATTGCTTTTGAATTATAGCTTTACCATCGATTTGGCCTTCCTGAAACGAGCGTGACACCAATTCAGTAAGGTTGAGGTAGCCTTTGGAGTCCATAGCTAATAATGTCATGCGGCTAACAGTGGAGTCTGTTTCAGCGGTTTCTGCGATAAAAACATCGCAACCGCAGATCGGTTTAATACCCGCACTTTGAGCAGCTTTATAAAACTTTATCATGCCACTCATGGTCGATTGATCAGTTAATGCAATGGCCGGCATCTGCTCTGCCTGCAAGGCTTTCATCAGCGGTTTAATGCGAATCATGCTATCAATCAATGAAAATTCGGAGTGCATGCGCAAATGCACAAAGGGCACAGCTTGGGTCATATTAAGTTCCAATTAAACGTCTTACGGGGGCAAAACTGCGCCTGTGTTGAGGGCTGACACCATGTTGTTCTAAGGCCTTTAAGTGCACTGAGGTGGGGTAACCTTTGTGCTTATCTAGGCCATAGTGGGGGTATAGTGTATGCCATTCTAGCATCTCCCTATCGCGCGTTACTTTAGCAACAATTGAAGCTGCGCCAATACTGATTTCTTTGGCGTCGCCTTTAATAATGGCTTCACTTGCACAAGTTAACACGGGGCAACGATTACCATCAATTAGAGCTAGGTCAGGTTGCCGACTCAATGATTCTACGGCACGCTGCATAGCCAGCATGCTCGCCTGTAATATATTTAACTGATCAATTTCTTCAACACTGGCCCGGCCTACGCCGACACTAATAGCACGAGCATAAATCTGATCATATAACCTTTCTCTGACTTTTTGTGTCAACTTTTTAGAATCACCCAAACCCTCAATCGGTGCTGTGGGGTCCAATATCACGGCCGCCGCAACCACGTCACCAAATAATGGTCCTCGGCCTGCTTCATCAACACCACAAATTACACCGACTCTGGGTTCAGTGAATAACAGGCTTTCAACCCCAATCATAGCTTGCACCCTGAGCCAAACTCTTTGTTACACTGGTTAATCACCTCTATCACGGCCTTCGCTGCGGTCACATCTGCTCCACAAGCCAATTGTTGATGTATATCCTGAAACTGACTACGCTGATTTTGGGCTGCCGCTTGGTCAATTAACAAGGTTTGCAAATGATTGGCAATGCGCTGTGGTTGAACTTGATGTTGAAGCAATTCTTCCACTACTTTTTGGCCCGCCAGTAAATTAGGCAAGCTCACGAAAGGAACTTTAAGTTTACGTTTGAATAAAGCGTAACTAATGGGGCTTAAACGGTAACAAACCACCATGGGCTTTTCAAATAATAACGCTTCTAAGGTGGCCGTCCCAGAGGCTACCAGAGCAGCGTCTGCAGCTGCCAGAACCCTATGCGACTGCTCTAGGACAAGCGCTATCTTTAGCTGTGGATAGCTCTGCAATAACGTCAGTAACTGCTGATGTCGTTGCACATTTGCTGCAGCTAAAACCAATTGCAAATGTGGCATTTGACTTTGCAATATAGCCGCTGCCGCCAAGAAATCGGGGGCTAGCTTTTGCACTTCCATGGCTCTGCTACCAGGTAACAAAGCCAGCACTGGCTGGTCTTTTAACTGCAATTGATGCCGAGCTTGCTGCAGCGTTAATGGGCCTGGAATAACATCAGCTAAAGGGTGGCCAACAAATGTAGCAGGAATCTGGTGGCGTTCATAATAAGGCACTTCAAAAGGCAATAAAGCCAGCACTCGATGGCATGCTTTAGCTACAGTAAACACCCGATCTTCACGCCAAGCCCAAACAGATGGGCTTACATAATGAACAGTTGGAATATTATTCAATTTCAATTGAGTTTCTAAGACAAGGTTAAAGTCCGGCGCATCAATACCAACCATGGCCATTGGATGGGTTTGGGTTTGGGTATAACGCTTAATGAGTCGTCTTCGTAGCAGCAATAATTCGGGTAAACGACCCAAAACCTCAACCAAACCCATGACCGAGAGACGCTCCATTGGCACTAGACTTGTGAAACCAAGCGCTATCATTTGTGGACCACCAATGCCTTCAAATTTAAGATCTGGCCGCTGCTTTAGCAAGGCTCGCATTAGGCCTGCACCCAGTATGTCTCCTGAGGCCTCACCTGCAACAATAACAATGGTGTTATCTGACATGGACAACCTACTAGCGAATGATACCGCGGCTCGTATTTTTCAAAGAAGCAATGAGCACCGACAGTTCATCGCCGTCAACAGACATCTCTTGCAAGTGATCGATAGCAGTGTCTAGGCTTAGTCCTTGGCGATAGACTATTTTATAAGCTTGGCGCAATATTTTAATGCTAGCTTCACTAAAGCCACGGCGCTTTAGGCCTTCTGTATTCATACCATGGGGTGATACTGAATTGCCATTGGCCATAACGAAAGCTGGTATATCTTTAAGCACAACACTACCAGCCCCAGTCATGCAATGGGGGCCAATGTGACAAAATTGATGAACCGCAGTAAAGCCACCTAATATAGCATAGTCGCCCACTTTAACATGTCCAGCTAAGGCAACATTATTAGCCACAATAACATAGTCACCCAAAACACAGTCATGAGCTACATGCACATTTGCCATGAGTAAGTTATGGTTGCCAATTAAAGTTACACCAGCATCTTGAACTGTGCCACGGTGCAAGGTGCAGCCTTCACGTATGACATTATGGTCGCCAATTTCTAGGCGTGTTGGCTCACCGTTATATTTCATATCTTGGCAAGCTTCGCCAATGGAGCTAAATTGGAAAATATGGTTATTACGCCCTATGCTCGTTGGACCTTTAATCACCACATGCGACTCTAACTTAGTGCCCGCTCCCAACTCAACGTTAGCGCCTATGACCGTATACGGACCAATTTCCACATCTGCAGCGATACGAGCACTAGTATCAATAATAGCTGTTTCATGAATCAATGGCTGGGTCACTCAACCTTCCTGTCGGCACATAAAATGGTTGCCGAAGCAACCAACTGACCGTCCACACTGGCCCGACAATCAAACTTCCAGATACCGCGTTTTTCAGAGACGATGGTCGCATCTAACTGAAGTTTATCACCAGGCACTACGGGACGTTTAAATCGTAATTTATCAGAACCCACAAAATAATAGATAGATCCGTCTTGTGGGGTTTTGTCCATGGTCTTAAAACCAAGGATACCGGCAGCCTGGGCCATCGCTTCTATCACTAAAACACCTGGCATGACCGGATGATCAGGAAAATGTCCATTAAAGAAAGGTTCGTTCACTGTGACATTTTTATAGGCCACTATGGAGTCACCTAAATTCAGCTCTGTGACTCTATCGACTAATAAAAATGGGTAACGATGAGGTAGATACTCTCTAATTTCTTTGACATCCATAACCATGGTTGTACATTCCTTTTGAAGTGCTTTTGATATTGATCAGTTGCGTAGCTGTACAATTTCTAATTCGAGTTGTTTAAGGCGCTTGGCCATCTGCTCAAGCTGCTTAAAACGCGTGGCGTTGCGGCGCCATTTTTGATTCTTATCTAAACCTGTACCCGATGAATAGGCCCCAGGCTCAGTAATAGAATGTGTTACTAAAGACATGGCCGTCACATGCACACCATCAACTAGGGTTAAATGCCCAGTAATGCCGCAGGCCCCTGCTATGGTGCAATGCTTGCCTAATTTTGTACTGCCCGCAATCGCAGTGCAACCTGCGATCGCAGTGTAATCACCCAGCACTACATTATGGGCAATTTGTACTTGATTATCTAGCTTAACACCATAGCCTATAATAGTGTTATCTAAAGCCCCACGATCTATGGTGGTACCAGCACCCACTTCAACATGATCATCTATGATGACACCACCTAATTGGGCGATCTTAACCCAGTCAGGGCCATCCTTAGCAAAACCAAACCCATCGGCGCCAATCACTGCGCCGCTGTGAATCCTGCAGTGGGCACCCACCTCAATGTCATGATACAAGGTCACGTTAGCTGCAATGTTAGTGTGTTCTCCAATCTTAGAATGAGACCCCACCACACTGTTCGGGCCAATAGAAACATGATTTCCTAGATTCACATAAGGTCCTATCACAGTGCCTGCCGCTAAATTAACGCCACGACCAAGTATAGCCGTGGGGTCGACTTGGGCCGTTTTATCAATGGCACTAAAATAAGGTATGGGCGCAAAAGATTGTGAGAGTTTTGCATAGCCCAAGTAAGGGTTTTCTATAACTAGGCAGTGTCCAGAAAACAGCTGAGCTTGATCAGCATGCAAAATAACCGCACCTGCTTGGCTAGAATCTAGCTGGTGCGCATACTTCATATTAGCCAAAAAGCTCACTTGATGAGGTAATGCAGAGGCTAAGGTGGCTAAGCCAGAAACAAGGTGAATTGGGTCACCTTCTAATTTGGCACCAATAAGTTCAGCCACAGCACCTAAAGTTAACTGATCCACTTATGACTCCAAATTCAGCAGCTCAACGACCTTAGGAGTAATATCAATCGCGTCACTGTTGTAGATCACAGATTGGCCATTAACAATTAAAGAAATATTGTTTGCTTTGATCAATTGTCGTAATACTTTATCCAAAGCTGGACGCATACTTGCTAAGAATTCTTGTTCAGCTTGGGCTTTGGAATTTTTTAAGTACTGTTGCAGCTGCTGGAATTCGATGTTTAAAGTTTGAATATCTGCTTCAAGCTGTTGCACCTCATCACTACTCATTAGGTCTTTGTCAGCCACCATACGCTGCTGTGAGGCCTGCAATTTTTTCCCAATAGTATCAAAGCGCAGCGCTTGAGGTTCAAGTTGTGCCGACAAGCTTTTTCCTAAAGCGATGGCTTTTCCTGTAGCAAAAATAGCCTGTTCTACTTTGAGTACAACAATAGCATTGGCTAAGACCCATTGTGGCAAACTCAAGCAGAGGACAAAGGCCACAGTATTGAAAGTTAACTTCACTTTATTCATTATTATTCCTTGTGAGGCTGGGTTAGAACGAGCGGCCTAATGTAATATGCGTTGACTGTGTTAAGTCACCTGTTTTTTGTTTTAACGGAGTTGCCACAACTAAGGTTAAGGGTCCCACTGGCGTCAACCACGCTAGGTTTAGACCACCAGCAGATCTTAGATCGGCTGCTGAGAATTCCCCAGTTGTGTGGACGTTACCCACATCAACAAACAATGATGTACGTACTGATGGGTTATCATTGAACAGTGGGAAAATTAACTCTGCAGAGGCAGTGGTAAGCAACTGGCCACCTAATGGCTTGCTATTCGAGGCACTCTTAGGACCTAAAGAGTTGTTAGAAAAACCACGCACACTACCGAAACCACCGGCAAAGTAGTTGGCAAAGAAGGGGGTCGTGCTAGTAGAACCATAGGCGCCTATAACGCCCACTCGAGCACCTGTGGAAAAGACAAGAGATTCTGTGTAATTCATAGGTATGAAGTTACGATAGTTATAACTCAGTTGATAAAAGTTCAAGTCACTGTTGGGCAGGGCCAAGTCTAGGTTAACCCCGTGTGAGGAGCCATTTGTTGGATACCAAAAGTCATTTAAAGTATTGTTGTTCCAATTTACTGAGGTTTTAAATTGCTTATACTGCTTTCCCTCTGCTGCTACAAAACTGGTCGCTTCGGAGGCAGCAGCTGTGCCTAGCTCTAGGTCAATACGCTGATACCCTAAGGTAAAGTCCAGACGAGTGTCATCGTTAATTGGATACCCAAAGCGCATATCAAAGCCTACGGTATCTGTGGCGAAGTTACTCACATCGACTTTGGAAAAGTCTCGCTTGGTATAGTACACATCAGCACCTCTACTAACACCATCCACAGTGTAATAAGGGTTAAGGTAGCTAAATTTATATGAATCGGTGCTGCTACTTGATGTAAAAGATGCTTCCATCTTATTGCCCGTGCCCAAAAAGTTATTTTGATTCACTGAACCACCAAAGAAAGCACCTTCGCCATCACTGTAGCCTAGCATGATAGACCAATCTGCAGTCAGCCCCTCTTCAACTTCAAAGTTTACATCTAGCTGGTCATCGGTACCCGATACAGGCACTGTTTCTACCGCTATATTATTGAAGAAACCCAAGCGTTGAAGGCGTAATTTTGATGCTGTTATATCTGCCATGGAAGCCACTCCACCTTCAATCTGACGCATCTCACGACGCAAAACATCATCACTAGTGCGAGTATTACCACGGAAATTGATGCGGCGTACATAGGTACGTTTGCCCGATCTAATCTGATACTGGACGTCAACCGTTTTATCTGCTTCATTCACTAAAGGAACGGGTTCCACATCGGCGAAGGCAAATCCATTATCTCCAAATAATTGACGCACGTCTGCGGCAGCATCAATTAGACTTTCCCGAGAAAATATCTGACCCGAGTCAGCATTAATAAGGGGCCATATCTCTGCTTCTTCAATATCATATTGACCTGCCAGACTTAGTTTGCCTATATTATATCGAGCGCCCTCAGTGACGTTGATGGTAATGAAGACATCCGCTTTGTCTTCAGAAATCGCCACTTGGGTAGATTCAATATTAAACAGAACGTAGCCTTTGTTTAAGTAATAAGATCGGATATTTTCTAGGTCTGCCGTAAGTTTTTCGCGGGAATACTGATCATCCTTAGTAAATAACGTCCAAAAGCCAGGGGTTTGTAGGCTCATTAGATCTATTAACTGATCATCAGCAACACTGTCATTGCCAATAATATTAATGTAGCCAATTGAAGAGGTGACGCCTTCATTAACTTTAACGTCAATGGATACACGATTTTCACCTAAGTCCTTGACCACAGACTCCACTAACACAGCGTATCTTCCTTGGCGGTTATATTGCCGCTCGAGCTCTAACTCTATTTGAGCCAAGGTAGCGCGTTTGAAAATCTCTCCTTCCTTCAGTCCTGCAGCACCTAAGCCTAAGCGAAGGTCTTCAGTTTTAATAATTGAATTACCTTCAAGGCCAATAAAACCAATCGCTGGGCGCTCTTGCACAACTACCAACAATAAATTACCTTCTTGCTCCAACCGAATATCTTCAAAAAAGCCACTTTTAAATAACGTTCGAGTGGCATAAGCAAGGGTGCGCTCATCTGCGCTATCACCCACTTTCAAAGGCAATTCTGCAAAAGCTTGGCTTGACGAAAGCCTCTGTAAGCCTTCAATGCGGATATCTTCAATGGTGAAGCCCAAAGCTAAGGCCACATGTGAAGCCATCAACGTGCAGCTTAACAACACGCCTAAAATTATTTTTTTCATATTTCTACTAACCTAAAATAAGATTAAAGTCGCATCAGATCATTAGCCACTGCGATAATCATAATGCTAAACACTAACGCCATACCAATTCGTAAACCGATAGCTTGGATATTTTCAGGCACTTTACGGCCCGTGATGACTTCTACAAGGTAATATAACAAATGTCCGCCATCCAGCATAGGAACTGGCAATAGGTTTAGTACACCCAAACTGACACTTAAATAAGCCATGAAACTAATAAAGGCAATAACACCAGATTCCGCCGAGGCTCCAGCAATTTTAGCAATACTAATAGGCCCACTTAAATGCTCAATAGAAACAAGGCCTTGAACCATTCGGCCTAAAAAACTTAGGGTCAAGGCTGCCATTTCTAAGGTCTGCTGACCACCCGCTACCAAGCCATCAAACACTCCCAGCTGCTGTTGAAAGCGCATAGACTGAGGCCACTCAATAGGCGCGACACCAATACCGATTCGGCCGACACGTTTGCCCGCCTCGTTAACATAAGAGCCCAGCTGGACGGGCACTTCTAGGCGCTGCAACGATCGCTCAAGGGTTACCATAACCCGTATGTCTGCTTGAGCCTGAATAAAGTCAACAAACTCGTTATAGCCCACCATAGGTTGGTTATTGACCGCTAGTATTGTGTCACCTAACTTTAAACCCGCTATCTCTGCAGGTCCTAAAGGGACAATATAGTTGAGCAACACTGGTACATCTGGCCGCCAAGGCTTTAAACCCAACTGGCTCAAAGGGCTCACTTGCACAGAAGCTGACATCCACTGTGTCACTGCAAAGAAACGCTCTTCCTGGCTGCCTAAAACTGGTAATGCATCCAATTGATTAACCAAAATGGCTTGTTCTTGCAATACCTGCTCGTCAAGTGTCTGTATAGATAGCCTGATACTGGCTGTTTCACCGATGCGTTTAGCAAGGGCAATATTAACAGCCTCCCATGTGGGAGTTGCATGACCATCAATAGCTATAATGCGTTGCGGGAATTCAAAGCCAAGCTCCCCTTTATCAATGGCCACAGCCACAGGGATCAACTGAGGGGTGCCCGCTACATGCACCAGAGCATAAAGTAATCCAGCAAATATCAGATTCACCAGAGGCCCCGCAACTACAATCGCAATGCGCTGCCAGGGTGATTTCTGATCGAAGGCGCTGCTAAGGTGCTTTGCATCTACCTCATCATTACGCGAGTCTAACATGCGCACGTAGCCCCCTAAAGGCAGCCATGCAAATACGTATTCAGTACCATCTTTACCTAGTTTTTTAACGATAGGGCGTCCAAATCCAACAGAAAAACGGATGACTTTTACGCCACACCATCGCGCCACAAAGTAATGCCCCGCTTCATGCACAGTCACAAGCACCGCTAAAGCAAAGAGAGTTGTTAAAATAGTTATTGCCATTATATGATCAAACCCTATTTATCAAAAAAAATAAGACACAAGGCAAACACTGGCGCCACCGCTGTTAAACTATCAATACGATCCATAATTCCGCCATGCCCTGGCAATATTGAACCACTATCTTTAATGCCACATTGGCGCTTAAACATGCTTTCTGTTAAATCCCCTACTACAGAGACAAACAACAGCACTAAGGCTAGGATATAAATACCAAAGGACAGGTTTTGGGAAAAGTGGAGGTGTTGTTGGGTCGTCATAGTGACCAAAAGGACGGTCACAGAGGCCCCACCAACGCCCGCCCAAGATTTAGCAGGACTGACACGGGGCATAAGTTTGCGTTTACCAAATCGCTTACCCGCAAAATAAGCCCCCGTATCTGCACCCCATACCAACAAAAACATATAGACGATCAACCAAGGGCCCTGGGTCAATTCGCGAATATAGACCATCGCAGCCCATGTTGGCACCAGTACCAAGAAGCCAACCACTCCCTTACTTACGCGCCCACACCAGAGCGCAGAAGCTCTGGGGTAAAGCATGACTAACACAGTCGCAATTAGCCACCAAACAGACGCAACAAAGAAGATCGCCTGTTCAAAGTAGGGTAGCGTTTTCTGCACCACCACAATAGCAAATAGAACTGCCAAAATATAAACTGTGCGCTGGGTTCGGCTTACCAGTCGCATCATTGCTGTCCATTCCCAAGCCGCCACCAGCACAATAAGGGCCATAAATGAAGCAAACGCTTGAGGGGGTAAAAAGAATACCGCTGCTAATGTAAGTGGCGCAATAATCAAAGCGGTAGCAATTCTAGATTTCAGCATATTATTATTTTATATTTGGTCAAAGGGGCCAGCCTATCCTTGGTTAAACATTTGATTCTTGTTGCACTAATTGCCCATCTGTTTGGCCAAATCTTCTTTGCCTCTGACCAAACTGAACCAAGGTATCTACCATTTTTTGATGTTTAAATTCTGGCCAGAGCGTATCAACAAACACCAATTCTGCATAGGCCATTTGCCAAAGCAAAAAATTACTGATGCGCTGCTCACCACTAGTGCGGATGCATAAGTCAATAGCCGGTAAGTCCCCCAAACACAGATACTTACCAAAATCACCCTCACATATGGTGTCTGGGGTGTTACCTGTCTGCTGGAGTACTATGGACATTTTTTTAGCCGCCTCTAGAATATCCCAACGACCTCCATAGTTAGCAGCGATGGATAACTGCAACCCAGTATTAGATAGTGTTTTGGTTTCAGCAGCCACTATCAGCTTTTGCAGTTCAGAACTCAACCCTGCGACATCACCTATAATACGTAAACGAATATTATTATCATGTAACTTATTGACTTCGCGCTTTAATACGAATACAAACAGGTCCATCAGAGCTTTTACTTCAAGCGCAGGCCTGCGCCAATTTTCACTGCTAAAAGCAAAAAGAGTCAGTGCTGGAATTTTATAGTGCACCGCAGTTTCAATCACTGCCCTAACGGCACCCACACCTGCTTTATGGCCCGCCACACCTGTTAAATTCTGATTTTTAGCCCAGCGATTGTTACCGTCCATAATAATGGCGACATGCTCAGGCAGCACTTCCAGCTTTTGGGCTAGCATAGTGTGACGCGGGTCGGTCATGCTTTAATCCTTTGGGTGAGCATTATTAGACATAGTGATATCGATTAGACCTCCATCAAATCCTTTTCTTTGGCAATGAGCGCAGCTTCGATCTTTGCCACATGGGCATCTGTGACCTTTTGCACCATATCTTCTCCGCGGCGCGCATCATCTTCTGAGATATCCTTGTCTTTCAAGAGCTCTTTTATGTCTCCATTGGCATCTCTACGTATACTGCGCACAGACACGCGGGCCTTTTCAGCTTCTTCACGGGCGCCTCGAATAAAACTTTTCCGAGTTTCTTCTGTTAGCGCTGGCATAGGGACTCTAATTAAATCTCCAGATGTTGATGGGTTGAGCCCCAAGTTAGCTTTCATAATGGCTTTTTCTATCTCTGGCACCATGGGCTTTTCCCACGGTGATACGGCTAAACAGCGGCCATCTTCAACCGAGATATTAGCCAATTGGTTAAGAGGAGTATCGCTCCCATAATAAGACACCATGACACTGTCTAAAATACTCGGATGAGCACGGCCCGTGCGGATCCGTTTAAAAGCTTCACTCAGGGCCGTTACACTCTTGTCCATGCGACTATCAGCATCTTGCTGGATATCATTAATCATTTCATTCTCCGCCTTTTGGCATTGTCACATTGACCAAGGTGCCTTCATGACCACCCACCACTAAATTGACCAAGGCCCCTGGTTTATTCATATTAAATACCCGCACGGGCATCTCTTGATCACGGCATAGACACATGGCCGTAGGGTCCATGATACCTAATTGCTTTTCGATTGCTTCATCAAAGGTAATGTAGTCATACTTGACCGCATGGGAATTGATAACGGGATCAGAATCATAAACCCCATCTACTTTTGTGGCTTTGAGGACCACGTCTGCTTCAATTTCTATACCACGTAATGAAGCTGCTGAATCCGTAGTAAAAAAGGGGTTACCAGTGCCTGCAGAAAAAATAACCACATTGCCCTGTGACAAATACAACATGGCATTGCGGCGGTCATAATGGTCTACCACCCCACTCATTGGGATTGCAGACATCACCCGAGTAGTAATATTAGAGCGCTCTAAGGCATCACGCATGGCTAAAGCGTTCATGACGGTCGCCAGCATGCCCATATGGTCACCCGTTACACGATCCATTCCTGCTTCACTCAGGGCAGCGCCACGAAATAAATTACCACCTCCAATGACCAAGCCCACCTGCACCCCAATGCCTACTAACTGGCCAATCTCGAGGGCCATCCGATCTAAAACCTTGGGATCAATACCAAAGTTTTCGCTGCCCATCAGTGCTTCTCCACTAAGTTTAAGCAAAATTCGCTTATACCGAGGCTGTCGCTTATCAGAAACTGGCATTTATATTCTCCAAAATATTAGTCGGCACAAACCCCATTTCAGGTCCCAAAGCATCGCGCTTTCAAAACCCTAGAATAGTGACGTATTAGCAGCCCAAGGGCAAGTTAGCCTTGAACTTATATCAAAAAAAAACGCCACCATAATGGACTCATCCACTATGGCGACGCTTTATACAAGCAAAAGATCTTAACCCTTTAGCTGCTGGGCCACTTCTGCTGCAAAATCAACTTCTTCCACTTCAATGCCTTCACCAACTTCTAAACGATTAAAGGCAGTCACAGATGCGGATACAGCGTTTAATAAATCACTGATTTTTTCATCTGGGTTTTTGACAAAGGGCTGCTCAGTGAGGCTATTTTCAGCCAAGAACTTATTAATGCGACCCATCATCATCTTATCAACGATAGCGTCTGGCTTGTCTGCCATGTCTGGCTGGGCCTTGATAATTTCTTTTTCTTTGTCCACTTCTTCAACGGTCATGTCTTCACGACTAATCACTCGCGGATTAGTGGCTGTCACATGCATAGCAATATTTTTAGCCAACTCACTTTCTCCAGCAGTCAAGGCGATCAGAGTGGCCACTTTATTATTGCTGTGCACATAGGCAGCAACATTAGCCGCTTCAAGCATGACAATGCGACGGGGAGTAATGTTTTCACCAATCTTTTGCACTAATGCCTCACGCGCATCAGATAGTTCACCGTGCATTAATACGGCCATATCATCTTGCTTGGCAGCAAACGCTGCATCAGTCACCTGAGTTACAAAGGCTAAGAAGCCTTCATCACGGGCAGCAAAGTCAGTTTCTGAGTTCACTTCAACTAACACACCAAAAGAGTTATCAGCTGCAACCTTTGCACAAACAACACCTTCAGCCGCAGTCCGACCTGCTTTCTTAGCAGCTTTCATACCACTGGATTTGCGCAAGTCTTCAATCGCCTGCTCAATGTTACCATCAGCAGCAGCAAGTGCCTTTTTACAATCCATCATGCCCAAGCTTGTGCGCTCACGCAGTTCTTTAACCATAGATGCAGAGATTGCAGCCATTAGAAAATCCTCAAATTAGGTTCTCAACGCCCAACTGGACGTCGTTAAAAAAAAGGGAGCCAAGCTCCCTTTTGTGTATTCACCATGCTAAACCTAAGGTTTAGACTTACTCGGCAGGTGCAGCCACTTCTTCTTCGGCAACTTCTACGAACTCGCCAGCGACTGAGGTGCCGTCGTCTTTGCCCGATGCACATGCATCGGCCATCGCAGAAACGTAAATTTCTATGGCGCGCAAAGCATCGTCGTTGGCAGGGATTACATAATCGATGCCATCAGGGTTGCTGTTTGTATCAACAATCCCAATGACAGGAATGCCCAGTTTGTTAGCTTCGTTAATGGCAATGCGCTCATGCTCTACATCAACCACGAATAAAGCGTCTGGAAGACCGCCCATGTCCTTAATGCCGCCGATTGCACGTTCAAGCTTTTCCATTTCACGTTGACGCATCAACGCTTCTTTTTTGGTTAATTGCTCAGAGGTACCATCGTTGAACTGAATTTCTAAGGTCCGAAAGCGATTAATTGACTGACGGATAGTCTTATAGTTTGTCAACATGCCACCTAACCAACGGTGGTTCACGTAAGGCATGCCAACACGGCTAGCGTGTTCTTTGATCAGCTTACCTGCCGCACGCTTGGTGCCAACGAATAATACCTTGTTCTTGTTGGAAGCCATGTTCTCAACGATAGCGAGGGCTTCGTTCAAGGCTGGCAAAGTTTGATCAAGGTTGATGATATGTATCTTATTACGAGCGCCAAAAATATACTGACCCATTTTTGGGTTCCAGTAGCGGGTCTGGTGGCCGAAGTGGGCGCCGGCTTTGAGCAGGTCGCGCATACTTACTTTAGTCATTTTAATTTCCTTTGTATGGGTTAGGCCTCCATAAACCCTCGTTCTACTTAAACTTTTTGTAAAAGAAAAATAGAAACCACGATTCGATCAGAAGCCTTAAAGCAGACCCCCAACACCCAGAACCATGTGCCGGTTTATGTGTGACGTTATAGTTTAGCTCCAAACTCATAGGCCTTTTTTTCAAAAGACGCCAGATAGAATTTAGGCGCGCAATTAAACCATAACTAGCCAATGATCTCAAGCTGAAACAGCAAGTCGTTAGCGCGTGTTTCATAATAATTGCGCTTTTGAAGACTATTAACCCTTTAACAGCACATCAATTTTTAATTATCAAATTACCCATTAGCGCATAACCTGAGTTGCGCTTATTCTTTAGCGTAAACTCATCGCGATCAAAGCCTACCAATTTGCGTCGCAAACGGCTCATAAAAGCTTCTAGAGTATTCTGCCGAGCATGATCTAAATCAATGCCCATCACTTCCATAATTTCGTAATACTCTGCCACAGCTGGACTTCTCAAAGCTAAAAATGACAGCACCCTGGCTTCATTAGCCGTTAAAAGCACATGTTCATCTTTATGGGCAAGCTTATGGGTTTGCATATTCAGGCTTAACTGTGCAGATGCCAACTGCGCCAATGATTCATTAGTACCAAAGATGCCCGACAGGCAGGCCAGCAAAGCCTCAGGTTTAAAAGGCTTGGGTAAATACACCATCGCCCCCGATTCATAACCCAACATTAGATCTTCATTTCTACTCAAAACGCTCATCATAATCACTCGCAGACCGGGCAACGTTCGCAAATAGCGCTTTGCGATGCTATACCCTGTCTCGCCAGGCAATTGCACATCCAGCAACAAAAGATCGGGCGCCTCACTATTTCCCTGCTCATCCATGTCTTGTGGATCCGCAAACCAAGTGACTCGATAACCTTCGTCTTGCAAACGAGACATAATGGCTTTTCCAAGGTCAGGATCGTCTTCACAAATATAGATTAACGGGGTGGTCATCACTTGAGCCTCACTATTGCCGAAAATACACCCTCAATACACTTTAACGAGAGGGCATATTTATTAGCCCCACAGAGATTTTTTACAATCCATAAACCGAGACCTGTGCCACGGATACCCTTCGAATTTGGGCCCCGAAAGTATTTATCAGTTAATTCATCAATATTGGACTGAGGTAATTCGTCAGTCTCATTTTCAATAATCACGCATAATCCATTAGTTTTATCTGACCCAACTAATTTTACTTTTATACTCGAATTGTTGGCATACTTTCTCGCATTAGTTAGCAGGTCATGCACAATAACTTCTAAGGCTAATTTATTACCAACAAAGTCAATACAACCATTAGAAGTGAGATCTAGCAATCGCTCATCGTCATGCAATAATGCTGAAGCGCGCCATTGGTCCTGAATTAATTCAGTGAGAAAAACCTCTTCAGAGCTGACAAAATCAGTGCCAACCCTCCCCATAAGCTCGACTTTGTCGACCACATGTTGAATGTGAGTCAATTGAGCATCCATTTTGTTTCGCAAATCAGAGCCCCCCACGGTAAATCTCAGCGTGGTTAGGGGTGTTTTTATTTCATGAGACAGCATAGAAAGAAAAGCCGACTGCTCCACCAAATCACGTGCAAGTTTTTCATTCGTTAAGTGAACGATCGCCGCCTTCTTGGCCATATTTTGCTGACGACGTTGCAAGATTAGTGTGCGCATCCAAAGCACCTGACCCATCATAATGATGGTCACCAATGAATAAAAATAAATACCATTAGTTTGAAGACCAGGGCCAAAACCTAAACGAGACACAGCGGCCAAAACTACAAGCGACATAAAAAATGTATAGGGGTTTTGGATTTTTTTAAAAATTAAACCTTGCAGGTGATCTTTTGGCCTGTACCAAGGCACAAACACTATCAAAATAACACCACAAATAGCGGTCAGCCCAGCGGCAATAATTAATGACAGCCTTTGATCAACAAAAAAGTATAATACAAGATTGATAAAGCTTAACAGTACAACAGCCAAGCAGAACCCCGAAAGCCAAGGGATGGTCTTCATATTGCGCAGCAATACCCAATGAAAACCAGCGCCTGTAGTAACCACAATGATGACAACCGCGCCTAATAATCGACCATTAAGAGGGCTGAGGTGGGGCCAAATACTGGGAATAAAATAGCTCACACTCAGCAACAACAAAAACCACACGAGCTGGTGTGCTGCAAATGCCAAAAACAGAACTTGCTTAAACCACACTCCTGCAACCAAAGCTAAACCAGCTGCTAATAAAATTATAGTCAGCACAGCGCCCTTGAGAGCTAAACCCCATGTATGCTGAATGGCAACCTGCTCAGTAGAAGGGTAGCTTAAACGCACATTTAGATTTTGAATCGCTTTAGCATTTAATTGCGCAGTCGCTGCCGCATTAGGCACGTCAAAAATCAATCGATCAATGTCATAATGATGATCAAGGGTTTTTGCAGCGACACCACCCCCTTTTATTTGCTGATTAATAAGCTGTCCATTTTGATCAAAAAACTCGACAGCAACGCGTTCTAAATAGACAGGGCTCACGCTAATGTGCGGCACATCAATTGAGGATTGAAACGAAAGTTTAAAAGTGACACTTTGTTTAGTAGTACCTGCTGCAACTCGATGCCCAGGCTGCCAAAGCAGAGCGTCGTCAGGTGCTTTTATACCTGCATCATGCAGCACCCAAGAAGCCTTGACACCGCGCGTATCCATAGTCTTTTTTTGCGTCAGTTCTTGTGCAGCAACAATTAAGCACAGCAACATAAAAATGACTAAAAGCGGCTTTATTTTTGTGTAGTAACGATTAAATTCCACTCTTCAACCCATATAACCCTGTTAACCCTGCACTAATGGGCATTTACTAACCTACTCAGTTACTTATACTAAGCCATATTAAAAAAAGTCGCATTCACTAACGCTAAAAAACTCCTTACTAGTTATTATTCAGGCAACGAGTTTGATTGATTGACAGATAAAAATGTGGAGTCTAAGCGAGGGGTTTGGCCAAGCACCAATCTATTTGGGCACCATAACGATGAGCTTGCAAGTTAAAACAGTGGCTTAATGTTTAAATAGCTATTTATGGCTCTATCAAGAAGCCATTTCGAAGGGCTGGGCATATCTAATCATGGCATCTTTTGAAGATAAGGAGGCTGACTTTTGCTCGACTATGCTTGCTAAAGTAGTCTCGTCGTTGATACCAAAAAACATAAACTTAAGGCTTGTTACAATATTTCGTCCATCCATGTGCCTACGCATATGGTCTATTTCGGCATTAGCCTTGACTATAAATCCATCAACAGTGAGCTCAATGTGCCTGATGGCTTTACCCACCTGTATATCATTAAAATTAGCTTGTGGAATAAATACCGAGGCTCCGTCACTCGATAAATAGGCAACTTCAACATTTTGCCCCTTAATGGTCATATTAATTTTTCTGTCCCGCTTCGCTGGCAAGCGAACCTCTTCATAATGCGATTTAACACATAAATTTTCAGGAAGCTTGGCACTAAAACGCAAGCCTAAATCACTATTATTAACGGCTGTGACCTCAATATCAAAATAGTGAATGAGACCCTCAACTACGAATTCAATGCGAAACTGATCCGCAGTCTCAACCTCAAATTTAAAACCTTGATTGCGCATGGCCTCTAACACTAAGGTCACATTTTCACTGTTTGCTTTGGTGGTCGCTTGAGGCCTATATCTCACCTCACAAACCTGAAAGTCTACTAAAGCTTGATCAGAGGGATCTCCAAAACTGATGTAAAATACTGTTTTGCCCTGTTTAGCAGACAAAAAGAACTTATACAGCTCCTGAAAATCATTAATTTTAACTTTGTCTTTCAAAATACATCCTTTTATTGTTCAGAAAGAATAGTTAGTTTCACTATTTCTCAATACTCTCAATTTTCTGCAAAAACTCATCCCATTCCATCCTTTAAAGGCACTTGATAAACAAAGGTATTAGTACGCATAAATATAGGTTAACAAGAGCTAATTAAGTTTTCTTACAACATGCGTCAGAAAAAGGGTTTAACCCACTGCAAGATTCTCATGCCCCAAGAAAAAACACCACGTGATTAAAATAACGACTCATAAACGAGAAGTTAGCTAAGTGATG
The DNA here is from genome assembly GCF_047730065.1 of Candidatus Njordibacter sp. Uisw_058. Lineage (GTDB taxonomy): Bacteria > Pseudomonadota > Gammaproteobacteria > Pseudomonadales > Balneatricaceae > Njordibacter. The sequence goes on along the minus strand of NZ_CP159829.1, from coordinate 348,695 downwards.
CATTTTCATGTGGTATGTACTTTTTATTGGACTTTTTAATTGGTCTTTTTCGTTTCCAGATCATAGGTGGAAAATTATAGAAAGAATTGTTCATACAAATATATCGAACTTGGGTATGTCTGGTATAATTTCGAGCCTTGACTCTGGGTAGAGTTGATTAAAAATAGTTAGAGTGTCGTTAAAGTGAGGATTCCATGAACATATTAATCAAAGACGCAGCGGCAATCGATAAGATGCGTGTGGCTGGTCGCTTGGCTGCTGAAGTGTTGGAAATGATTCACCCGCATGTGCAAGTGGGAGTGACGACCAACCAGCTTAATCAAATTTGTCATGATTACATTGTGAATGTTCAAAAAGCGATTCCTGCGCCATTAAATTATCACGGATTCCCAAAATCCATTTGCACCTCCGTTAACCAAGTAGTGTGTCATGGCATTCCCAATGACAAAGCCCTCAAGCAAGGTGATCTGGTTAACATTGATATTACCGTCATTAAAGATGGTTATCATGGCGATACTAGCCGCATGTTTGCCGTTGGCAATATTGCGCCTCATGCTGAACGTTTAGTGACTATTACTCAAGAATGCATGTACAAGGGCATCGCTCTAGTCAAACCTGGCGCACGCTTGGGTGACATTGGCCATGTCATTCAAGTGCATGCTGAGGCGAACCATTATTCCATTGTGCAAGAATACTGTGGCCATGGCATTGGCGTAGGTTTTCATGAAGATCCTCAGGTACTGCATTACGGCAAGCCCAATACTGGAGTTGAACTCAAAGAGGGAATGATTTTCACTATTGAACCCATGCTTAATGCAGGTAAGCGTCATGTCAAACTAAATAAACATGACGGCTGGACCGTGACGACTATGGACAAGCGTTTATCTGCTCAGTTTGAACATACGATCCTAGTCACCGCTGACGGTTACGAAAATCTTACGATTCGTAAAGAAGAAATGGTCTAAGCATGGCTTTGGTTAGCAAGGAGCTACAACACCAACTCATCGATCATGATCATCTGCAGTTGCAGCTTGCTGCGCTCCCTTCAGTGCAAGTATTAAAAGCCGCTTTGCAGGCGGGTCAAAGTCAGCTGGATGATATTTTTCAAGAGCATAAAGAGAACCGCATTAACGAGTTGGTCCATGCTCGAGCTTGGCTTGTGGATCAAATTTTGCGCATGGCTTGGCAGCAATATTCTTGGCCCGAGGAAGCAGCATTAGTTGCTGTGGGTGGCTATGGTCGCCGTGAACTGCATCCTCAGTCTGATGTGGATTTACTCATTCTTTTAGGCAATGGTCTTGACGCTTCAAGTTGGCATAGATGTACGCAAGAATTTATTACTTTTATCTGGGATTTGGGTCTGCAAATTGGCTCCAGCGTCCGTACCCTCGAAGATTGTTGCGAACAAGCTAAAAATGACATTACCATCGCCACCAGCCTCATTGAGTCCCATACCATTATTGGTAAGGCTGATTTAAGAGAGCAGGCATTTGATTGGGTTATTTCTGAACAAGCTTGGGGAAATGAAGCCTTTTACAAAGCTCGCATTGAAAGCCAACAGGAGCGACATAGACGCACCAATGACACAGAGTACAACCTAGAGCCCAACATCAAAAATTCGCCTGGAGGGTTGCGTGACATTCAAACTATTGGATGGATTGGCAAACGTCACTTTGGGCTGAGCAATATGGCAGAGCTTGCTGGACACAACTACCTTAACAAGTCAGAACTAGACACCCTCAGAAAAAGCACTGACTACCTTTGGACCATTCGTTACGCACTGCACCTAATTGCAAAACGTCCAGAGGAACGATTACTGTTTGATCACCAGCGCAAACTGGCAACTTTTTTTGGCTATGAGGATAACGAAGAAGAGCTCGCCGTCGAACAATTTATGCATCGTTATTATCGCACAGCCATGCACTTAGCCGAACTTAACCAAACGCTTTTGCAACTTTTTGATCAGGGCATTCTCCATGCTCATGAAGCCGATTTAGTGGTGTCGATAAATCGCCGCTTCGAACTCCGCAATGGTCGCTTACAAGCCTGCTACCCTAGCCTTTTTTTGCGCCAACCTTTTGCTATGATGGAAGCCTTTGTCATTCTGGCACAACATCCTCAATGCCAAGCTATTGGGGCAGAGTGCAAACGGCTGATACAGACCTATCGTCATTTAATCGATGACAAGTATCGCCGAGATATTCGGGTTAATAGTCTATTCATGGAATTGCTTCGCTCACCTCAACGCATGTCTCACACTTTATTAGAGATGCAGCGTCAAGGGGTACTGGGAGATTACCTACCTGCTTTTAATAGGATCGTGGGGCGTATGCAACACGACATGTATCATATTTACACCGTTGATGCTCATTGCATGAAGGTTGTGAAAAAAATGCGTGAGCTATTGTTACCTAAAGAACGAGAACGTTTTCCTGTAGCGAGTCGTTTAGTGCATCAACTACCTAAGATTGAGCTACTTTATATTGCGGGATTTTTTCATGATATCGGTAAAGGCAGTGGCCGAGATCATTCTGTTGTCGGGGCTGAAGAAGTTCGGCATTTTTGCAAACAACATCAATTGGGTAAGTGGGATACAGAATTGGTTAGCTGGTTAGTTCGCCATCACTTACTCATGTCTATGACCGCCCAAAAACGTGACATTAGCAACCCCGATATTATCCATGAATTTGCCACTAAAATGGGCGACCAGTTACACTTAGATTACCTTTATGTCCTCACAGTGAGTGATATCAACGCGACCAACCCAGCCCTCTGGAACAATTGGCGTGCATCCTTATTAAGGCAACTTTATACCGCAACCAACCGCGTGCTGCGCTTAGGCCTAGATGTTCCTGTAAATCACCAGGGGCTCATTGAACAGAGCCAAATTGATGCTCGCAAGCTGTTACAAGCCCAGCGATTTAACCCAGCCTCAGTCATGCGTTTATGGAAAAATTTAGGTGACGATTATTTTATCCGAGAAAATGCTAAAACCATTGCTTGGCATACAAGGACCATACTCAACCATCAAATTGAAGGGCCTTTAGTTGCCATTAGTGAAACCTCCTTTAGTGCCTTTGAGGGTGGCACCCAAATCTTTGTTTACACTCAAGATAAAGCTAATCTATTCGCAGTGCTGTGTGCCATTCTTGGTCAGCTTAACCTAGACATCCAAGATGCACGCATTATTACCACTGAAGATGGTCACAGCATGGACACCTTTATCGTGTTGGATAGCCATGGCAATACCATTAATGAAACTCCCACCCTATTAGAGCAACTGCAAGAACGCCTCACCCAAGCCTTACTCTACCCCAATGACTTCGCCTATATCGTGCAACAACGCCAACCTAGGGCTCACAAGTTGTTCAATCAACCATCGAGCGTGAGCTTGACCAACCCTGAGGGTCGCAGCTGGACACGTTTAGAATTGTTTAGTGCTGATAGACCCGGTCTCCTAGCCCAAGTGGGCTTAGTATTTATGCGCTTGGGCATTAGCCTTCAAAAAGCAAAAATTCAATCCATTGGCGGCCGCGTTGAAGACGTGTTTTTTATTACACTCAATAATGGCCACCGCATTAGTGATGAAGGTCTTCTTGCTAAGCTTGAAAACGATATTTGTAGTTCTCTAGATAAATAACACTTTTAGATTGAGCGCTGTTAAGAAACTAAGAGTAGAATTAATGCATAACATTCACAAGACCGCCACGGCCGCAATTCGCTTGGGGATTTAGACCCAACTAGATGGGTACATCGGCTCGTGCAAAGGCGCTGGCTTTAAAAGCTTAAAAGGAGCCAATCATATTAAACGCATTGGTCACTTGATCATTAGTCTCATCCTCTTTACAGAACAGCAGAACGTCTAGCACCACAGACCCTAAAAGATCTTCTAGGGACATTAAAGCTCCACTTTCGAGCTCTGTTTGTATCAAGTCTTTGGCCAACCAAGCAATACCCATGCTACCTAAAACCATTTCTTTAAGACTCGCAGAGAATGCAGACTCACACACCAGTTCAACACGGTAGTCGCGAAAAATGGGGGGCAAGCACATATGCGCTAGAGATTCTGCAAGAAATCCACCTTTGGGATACATTAAAATGGGCAGCCTCATACCTGCTTTGATGGGCCCCATTTTAATGGCTAACTCTTTAGAGACCACAGGCAGCAAGTAATCATTGCCCAGTTTGATTTTAACAATCGAAGCCTGAGTGAAATTGATTGGTTGGCTACTATTCTGGTAACACAGTAACAGATCACCTTCCTTAAGGAATAAGTTTTGGCAATCATTATTGTTGGCAGGCATGACGCGAAAGCTCGTTTTGGGTGAAAGTGCATTAATGTTGCGAATAATTTGCGGAATACGAGATACCGACAGGGTATGTTGGGCGATAAAGGTAATTTTGTTTTGGTTTTCATGGGCTTTGTTACGTAAGGCATAAAAACGATTAACCAAGTCGCGAACGTCTGCCTCCATTGCAAGTCCTATGGGGCGGATATTGACTGGTTTTGTTGCCCTATTAACCAGCTCAACCCCCAGCCACTCCTCTAGCTGCTTTACTCTGCGTGAATAGGCCGGCTGAGTAACATGTCGCCGCTCGGCTGCACGGGTGATTGACTTTTCTTCAAGCAGTGCTAATAGGTCTTCGAGCCATTTGAGTTCCATAGGTGATCTTACTGCCCCTAACATTCAATTTTGTAACTTTATACTAAAGAAATAGCATTATTATTGCAAAATAATTTATGTAAACATGCATTAAATTAATTATGGAATACCCCATGCATACTTCTAACTTTTCCCGCTTACATTTTGCTCACCTGCCAACTCCCCTAGAACCTATGCAAAATATTTCAAAGGCTTTAGGTGGTCCTAATCTATGGATCAAGCGGGACGATTGCACCGGTTTATCTTCAGGCGGCAATAAAACCCGCAAACTAGAATTCATCATGGCCGACGCTGTTGATCAAAAAGCAGACACCATTATCACCCAAGGTGCTACCCAATCCAATCATGCGCGGCAAACTTGCGCCATTGCTGGCAAACTGGGCATGCGATGTCATATTTTACTGGAAAGCAGAACTGGTTTTGAAGACGATGCTTACAATCATAATGGCAATGTCATGCTCAATCAGTTGCATGGTGCCACCATTTCAACACGTCCCGCTGGTACCGACATGAACGCCGCAATGGAAGAACTTGCACAAAAGCTGAGAGACGATGGTAAGCACCCCTATATTATTCCTGGTGGAGGTTCCAATGAAATTGGTGCCCTTGGATATGTCAATGCAGCCATAGAACTGACGACACAAGCCAATGATCGATCGCTAAAAATTGATTACTTAGTCCATGCTACGGGTAGTTCAGGCACCCAGGCGGGCTTAGTGTTAGGCATGGCAGGCATAAACAGCGGTATTCCTGTGTATGGTGTAGGGGTCCGCGCACCAAAGGCAAAACAAGAAGACATGGTTTATGACTTAGCCCAACGTACGGCTGTTTATATGGGTCTGAATCCGTCAGTGGTGGCTCGAGAACAGGTTGTAGCCAATAGTGATTACGTAGGCGAGGGTTACGGCCAGCCCACGAAATCCATGGTCGAAGCTGTCAAAATGTTGGCTCAATATGAGGGCATCTTATTAGACCCTGTCTATTCAGGTAAGGGTTTTGCTGGCCTCATTGATTTAATTCGCAAAGGCCACTTTAAAAAAGGTGAAAATGTAGTGTTTTTGCATACTGGAGGTAGTGTTTCCCTGTCGGGATACCCTGATACTTTTGATTTGCCTGGCTATATTTAAATCTATAAGCCAAATATTGGGTTAATCATTCGCACAAACTAAGGCGAATGAGGGTCTCGTTTAGAATGAGTCTGGTTTATAAAACGGGTCATTGGGTTGTTAGAGCAACAATGGTGCAGCTAAACAAAAACTCAATGGTTCTGCACCAAAGATGACCTAACCGATTTATTTTTATAAGCATATTTAAACACAACTAATTGTTTTATATAGTATTTTATTAATTGGCATAATAATCGCTAAGCAAGGTTACTTAATTTTAAATGCCTAAGAATTTGGATCAGGCGTTTCTGTTGGAGCGAGCACTATGATTTTTAGTGTTGGTAAAATAAAAATGATCACAGCTACTAAATCTAGCACAAGTGATTAAAATACATACTTGGAGAAATCAATGAAAAAAATATTTGTTAACAGTTTATGCGCTCTTAGTTTGACACTAGGCAGCGGTGCCAGTGTAGCCAGTGAAAGTGTCAATATTGGCGCCCCTTCTTGGACTGGTGCACAAGCTATTGCAGCCCTATTGCAAGCGGTCGTTGTCGAGCGCATTGGTGGTGAGGCAAATTTAGTACCTGGAAATAATGCCACCATTTTTCAGGGCATGGACCAAGGTAAGGGGGACATTGATGTGCATCCCGACGTTTGGTTGCCCAACCAGCAAAGTTTTACCAAAAAATATGTTGATGGTGCTGGCACCGTTCAATTAAGCACAAACTTCTATGAAGGTAATCAAGGCTTTTGTGTTCCAGAGCAATTTGGTAAGGCTAATAACATTACCGACATTGCTGACCTTGGACGACCCGATGTTGCAATGAAGATGGACAGCGACGGCAATGGCAAAGGCGAAATGTGGATTGGTGCACCTGGCTGGGCTTCAGCTAATGTAAACGAAGTAAAAGTGAGGGATTATGACTTACTTCCATTTATTGAACCTATTCGTGCTGAAGAAAGTGTGAAGACCGCTCGGGTCAAGGATGCAATTGCTAAGAATGAAGGTTATGCTTTCTATTGCTATAAGCCACACGCTATTTGGTTTATGTTTGACGTGGCGATGCTCACAGAGCCTACCTATGATCCGGCAAATTATAAAATGGTGCAGCCTTCTGACTCACCAGATTGGTATAAAGAATCAAAAGTTGCGACAAAAGATGCCCTTAAAAATGTTCAGATCGCTTGGTCTAAATCTTTACAAGGACGCTCACCTGCTATTGTAGAGTTCTTTGAACGCTTCTCCTTAACCGCAGATGATGTCAGTGGCTTTGCCTATGAAATTTCAGGCAAAGGGCGCGATGCATCTGAGGTTGCTAGTGAATGGATTGCTAATAACCCAGAGCGTGTGGATGCTTGGTTAGGAATGTAATAGTTAGGGATAAGTACCTTTGCGGGTATGGGTCTATGACCGATACCCGCTTTATTTTTATAATTTGCTTTTATCAAGCCGCTAACAGGTCTCTTGTATGCCGTCCCAGCCTATTGAATCACCCGATGATATTGTTATAGAAATTTCCAATGTATGGAAAATTTTTGGCGACCAAGCAGACCAAGCTTTAAAAGCTATCAGGGAAGAAGGCCTCACCAAGTCACAGGTACACGAGACTTACAACGCCGTAGTGGGTGTCGCTGACGTTAGCCTAAGTGTTAAGAGAGGTGAAATTTTTTGTGTCATGGGGTTGTCTGGTAGCGGTAAATCTACCCTTGTGCGTCACCTCAACCGGTTACTTGAACCAACTGATGGGAAGATCCTCATCGATGGTACCGACGTCATGGCACTTAATCCTCAAGAGTTGCAGAAATTCCGTAACTTAAAAATAGGAATGGTTTTTCAGAATTTTGCATTGTTACCCCATCGGTCCGTGCTGGACAATGTAGCAATGCCCCTAGAAATTCGTTCAATGAACAAAAATGAACGAACCAGATTGGCCTCAAAAATGCTCAAGACAGTGGAACTGGATGCATGGGGAAATAAGTTTGCACATGAGCTATCTGGCGGTATGCAGCAGCGCGTTGGTCTTGCTAGAGCGTTGGCTGCTGATCCAGAGGTCCTGTTGATGGACGAGCCTTTTAGTGCCTTAGATCCTTTAATTCGACGCCAATTGCAGGACGAGTTTATCAAGTTGTCCGCAGTGATGAAAAAGACCACATTATTCATCACTCACGATCTTGACGAAGCAGTGCGTATAGGTGATCGTATTGCCATTATGCGTGATGGCAGAATCATTCAGATTGGCACAGCTGAAGATATCGTCATGAATCCAGCTGACGATTATGTGGCCGATTTTGTGGCAGGTATATCCAGACTAAAAATTGTTCGTGCCCATGCAGTAATGCAACCCATGGCCGACTATCAGACTAGGCATGGCAAACCATCGAATGACGCTCCACGAGTCCAAGAAAGTGAGACATTGAGTCACTTAATTCAACTTTCTATTAAGGTAGATCTGCCCATTGTGGTGCAGGAAAAAGGAATTGATGTTGGTGTTGTTACCCGTCGCGATATATTACAGGTGATTGTAGAGGGTGCAGAAACATCATGAATAACTTAACCACCGAAACCATGGATAATAATAGGCCTAGCCAGGACGACGATTCAACAATTGTGCGTAAACAACAGGTCGCTGAATTTGTCAGAACCAATGCAGACTATTATGATCAACAGTTCACCCGTATTGGCAATGACTCCCGCTTTGTCTGGACCTGCAATATGTGGGCCGGCATCATTGGCCCTATCTGGTTTGCGGCCCGTGGCATGTGGAATTGGGGACTTATATTTTTAATTGTTGAGACCTTTGCCCTAGTGCAGATTGTACGTGGCCTTTTTGGTGATCTTGCGACCGAGGCATGGGGCAGGATTGCTAGCATAGAAGGCACCCTTGAATTAAGACGCCAGCAGCTCACATCTGCCATCGAAAATAATACCGATAAGATCGATGTCTACCGGCGTACGGTTGAGTCCCTAGAGAATGCTATTGGTGGGATTCGCCTAGAGGCAGAGCAACTTGAAGGCAATGGATTGGTGATCACTCTTGGCGGCATTGCCACCTTAATTGGGATCAAAATCGTACAAACAGTGACGGCTAATACCTTATTTGAAAAGCGTTTCTCAGATTGGCTGCTTGATGCGAATATCGTCTCGGGTATGCCCACTAAACATATATTTTTAGCCACTGGCTTCATGCTGCTCATCATAGGAGCCACAGTCACTCACTACAGTTTTCCTGGTCTATATCCTTGGCTTATCGAATTTCCCACAGAGCATGGCATCAGATTGGCAAGTATTGATTGGGTAGAGAATTTATTCGCTTTCGCAGTCATTAATGGCGAAGCCTTTTTTGACTCTATTACCTATGGCATTCGGCTTATGCTGGAAGGCTTAGAAATGATCTTTGTACAAACTCCTTGGATGGTGATTGCAAGTTTCATCATCCTCCTAACTTGGCTTTCTGCGGGTTTGCGCCCTGCTGTCTATTCAGGTGCTTTTTTACTCTATATTGGGCTCTTGGGCTTTTGGGAAAAGTCTATGACCACATTGGCTTTACTCGGAACAGCCGCATGTTTATCGATTTTAATCGGTATTCCCCTGGGCTTGTACTGTGCCCGCAGAGTCAAGTTTTATGCTTTTATTCGGCCCATTATGGATTTCATGCAAACCATGCCAGCATTTGTATTTATGATCCCAGTGATCGCTTTTTTTGGCACGGGCAAAGCCGCAGCTGTGGTTACAACAATGATCTTCGGTGGCACACCCGTTGTCCGTTTGACGGTACTTGGCTTAAGGGGTGTGCCTGAGCATGTACGTGAGGCGGCGATTTCATTTGGTGCCAGTAAATGGTACTTGCTCACCCGTGTGGACCTACCTCTAGCGAGCCCCTCTATTCGTGCAGGCGTCAATCAAACCATCATGCTAAGTTTGGCAATGGTGGTAGTTGCGTCCTTGATTGGCGCTAAAGGCCTGGGAGAAGATGTGCTCGAGGCCCTTCAGTATGCCAATGTCGGCCAAGGTATTCTGGCTGGCTTTGCTATCCTTTTTTGTGCCATGATGCTCGATAGAATAGTTCAAGGTGAAAGAAAATAACCCATGCTGATGGTGGGTGTTAGCCTACAGATTTGAGAATGAAAGATTAATGAAGAAAAATTTGGTTTTAGTCCATGGTTATTTGGGTGGCAGCGCACAGTGGGCACAACAGGTCACCTTGTTATCTCAGCACTTTAATCTTGTCACCCTAGACTTGCCTGGATTTGGACTCAACCAAACCATGGAATCGCCCCAATCTATTAAGGGCTATGCTGAGTATGTATTTGGCCAACTTGATCATTTAGGGATAGAGTACTTCCATTTGTTAGGACACTCCATGGGCGGCATGATTGTGCAAGAAATGGTGGCCATAGCGCCCTCTAGAATTGATCATTTAATTTTATATGGGACTGGCCCAATAGGTATGCTGCCCAATCGGTTTGAAACTATTCAAGAGTCTAAGCGACGGGTCACTGCTGATGGTGCACAAGCCACAGGGTGTCGTATCGCAGCCACTTGGTTTATTAAAGGCGAGCAGGCAACACAATATAATGTGTGTGCAGAACTTGCAGAAAAAGCCTCACTGCAGGCATCTTTGGCAGGGCTTAATGCCATGGAGCCTTGGTCAGGTGAGTCATATCTGACGCAAATTAAGTCACCCACGTTAGTTATTTGGGGTGATGGTGACCGGACCTACCAGTGGAGTCAGCCAGAGCAACTATGGCGTAATATTGTCGCCGCACAGTTAGCTGTAATGCCCGGTTGTGCCCATGCAGCTCACCTAGAAAAACCGCACTTGTTTAATCAATTACTCATGGACTTTTTCCAACTTTAGGCCAACCCCAAAATTTAATCATAATCATGATTAATGAACTTGGAGCCCAACCATGTTTTGGCGCTTAAAGCTTTGTCCTCACTTAGTTCAAGATAACTGAAGATAAATGAAGGTAACTGAAGATAAATCAGATCAAGTCACGCAGATATAAATCAGTTGATTAACATTATTTTAGCGCCCCTAAATAGCTAATCAAAGCAGGTTTCTGGTATTATTTAGGCGGCGCTTCTTTGGGCCATCTACAGCTCTTCCCATCCGCGTCTCAACTTTTGTTTGGAAACCCCTTTGACTCATATACAAATGCACGGCATCAGTAATTGCGACAGCATTAAAAAAGCGAAACAATGGCTCAAGGCTGCAGGCATTGAATTTAGTTTTAGGGATTACAAGAAACACCCCCCAAGTGTTCTCGAACTTCAGACTTGGTCGCTTCAAGTAGGTTGGGAACTCCTGCTTAATAAACGCGGCACCACCTGGCGCAAACTATCTGCAGCGCAGCAGGAAGCTGTGAGCGAGTCTAATATTTGCGAACTTTTGGCCCAAAACCCTAGCATGATTAAACGGCCCTTGCTGACCCTGCAACCGGCCTCAGAAAACCAAGATGAATTAGCTTTGCAAGTCTTTTGTGGTTTTAAACCTGAGCAATATGCCATCATTTTTAAACGATAGTTTTTAACGGCAACTTTTATTCTATAATATCGAACGATTTAGTTTGTACACAACATTTATTGGAGATTCCTATGAGCCATTTCAGTTTTGCCTTTGGCATTGGTAGCCAATCTAGTCAGGGAGAATGGCTAGAGGTTTTCTATCCACAGCCTATTTTAAATCCTAGTGTTGAATTAGTGACCGTGCTCACTGATGTTCTGGGTAGTCAAATAGTGACGGGGAACCACGCCTTATCAATCGATGCAAAACAGGCTAGCGCGCTGGCAAAGGCATGCACTGATGCTGGAGAATTAGATCAAGCTAAGTGGTTAACCCAGGCAGCTAATGCGGGCCAACCGATGGTCGTTTCATTGTTAGAAACAGACTCTGGCCCACAAACCACCCCTGAGGTCTATCTTAAACTTCAACTGCTCTCTGCAGGCCTTAAGCAGCCTAATTCTATGGATCTAAGTGGTATTTTTGGGCTCTTGCCTAATGTAGCTTGGACTAATGAAGGTGCTATTGCTATTGAAGATTTAACTCAACGCCAGATGGACGCACGTTTACGGGGTGAATTACTGCACGTTAACGCCGTTGATAAATTTCCCCGCATGACTGACTACGCCGTGCCCAAAGGGATTCGCATTGGTGACGCCTCTCGGGTGCGTTTAGGAGCACACGTGGCTGAAGGTACCACAGTAATGCATGAAGGCTTTATTAACTTTAATGCAGGCACCCTGGGCCACGGTATGATTGAGGGACGTATTTCAGCAGGTGTAACCGTAGGTCATAACAGTGACTTAGGCGGTGGCTGCTCTACTATGGGAACTCTATCTGGAGGAGGCAAAATCGTTAATTCGGTCGGTCAAGATAGTCTTATCGGCGCTAATGCGGGTATGGGTATTCCCATTGGTGATCGCTGCATTATCGAAGCAGGCCTTTACATTACTGGTGGTTCAAAAGTAGCCTTATTAGATGCACGTAATGAGTTAGTAGCCACTGTTAAAGCGTCAACGCTAGCTGGCAAACCTGACCTTTTATTCCGCCGCAATTCTCTCAATGGTCGCATTGAAGTCAAGCCTAATGGTACGGCAGTGGAACTCAATTCTGATCTACACAGTAACAACTAAAGTGACTCAAATTATGTCTCAGTCCCCTACCATCGCTTTGACCCAAGATCTGATGGGCCGTGCCTCAGTAACACCCGAGGATAAGGGTTGCCAAGAATTGATGATTGCTCGCCTTGAAGCTATAGGTTTTAATATTGAGCGCATGCGCTTTGGCGCAGTAGATAATTTTTGGGCCCGCCGTGGCACAGAAAAGCCAGTCTTGGCCTTTGCTGGGCATACGGACGTAGTGCCCAGTGGCCCATTAGACCAATGGCATACCCCTCCATTTCAGCCGACGCTGAAGGATGGCTTTTTATACGGCCGAGGGGCGGCTGATATGAAAGGTAGTTTAGCCTCCTGGGTGATTGCTCTGGAGCAATTTATTGCCGCTCATCCAGATCACCAAGGCAGTTTGGCCTTGCTAATAACCAGTGATGAAGAAGGCCCCTTTGTTGATGGTACCACCCGAGTGATCGACACTTTAGAAGCGCGCGATGAAAAAATAGACTGGTGTATTGTCGGCGAGCCTTCGTCCACCGCTTCTTTGGGTGACGTTATTAAGAATGGCCGGCGGGGTTCTTTGACAGCGTCTATTACTGCCAAAGGCATACAAGGCCACGTGGCCTACCCTCACTTAGTGGACAATCCTATCCATAAAATTGCACCCGCATTGGCTGAGCTCGCAGCAACCAAGTGGGATGATGGTAATGCATTTTTTCCGCCCACCAGCTTTCAGATTGCTAATATTAATGGAGGTACGGGTGCGTCTAATGTGGTGCCTGGCCATGTAGAAGTCATGTGCAATTTTCGTTATTCCACAGAACTTACTGCAACTGACCTGACGACTAAACTTGAAGCTATTTTGCATCAACATGGTGTGACTTACGATATTTTATGGACTTATAACGGCCTGCCCTTCCTAACGAAATCGGGTGCTTTGGTGGACGCTTGCCGCCATGCTATTAAAGCCATCACCGGCACTGAAACCCAATTGTCCACTGCAGGTGGCACCTCTGATGGCCGGTTTATTGCCCCAACAGGAGCCCAGGTGGTTGAACTTGGGCCTTGCAACGACACGATCCATAAACTCAATGAATGTGTCAAGGTGGCAGATTTAGAACAGCTTACGCAAGTCTACTTTGAGATTCTGACGCGCCTCATGGTGAAAGGTTCATGAGTAATATGCCATCCGATATTGAAATTTACATTAAGTCAGTTGGTCCAGAGGCGATCAAAACTTGGTTACAAACCTGTACGTCTAGCCTTGAAATTAAGGATTTTACTCCTAAGCGTCAATCTTACTGGGCGACTTTTAGAGACCAACCCCAAGCATTCGAAATTCTGGTGCTCAACAAGGTTAATGCTAACTTTAGTAGTATTTGGTTTAACACCAAAATCACTCCCTGGGCCGATGACAAAGACTGTGCCCAACAAGCCTTCCAGCACTTTCGGTCGACTGTGCGTTGTGTTATTTCTGGTTGGCAGGAGGGTGATGCCCCAGATCAATGGTTAAATATTGACACCGACGGTGAAAACACTATTGACTGGTTTTAGCCTATAGGTGACTGGCTGATAATGCTTTGCCCATGGCCGTACCAAACACTCATGCGATGGCCCTGCTAGTTGTTCAAGCACAGAGGCAGATAAACTTTGGATCTTGAACGAATGGCACCTAATGCTCTGCAATTTCTGGAGTAAAATCCACAATTAAATGCTCTTCAATCGTCCCGAATGACGAGCAGGTGATATTTAGTTTTACAAAGACTATGGATGGCTATGGTCTTAATCACCTCAATAGAGAAAGAGTCAATAAAGGTTTTGTATATTACGGCGTTTTATGCAAAAGTCAGAGTTTAGTCTGTGGATCTTAATTATGCTTAGCCTTCAACAACTTCAAGAATTCGACCAACAAGGTTACCTTGTTATTCCTGATTTTATATCGCCAATCCAGCGTCAGGGCCTAATGCAACGAGCCGAAGAACTTATTGAAGCGTTTGAACCACCCCCAGTCCGCTCCATTTTTAAAACGGATGAACAAGAACGAACGAGTGATGATTACTTTTTAGCATCTGGCAGTAACGTTAGCTTTTTCTTTGAAGAGAAGGCCATAGACAGTGAAGGCCATTTTACCGTGCCTAAACAAAAATCTATTAATAAAATAGGCCATGCCCAACACCGACTAGACCCGGTATATAAAGGCATTGTAAACGAGCTGGATTTTACTTCTTTGGGTCGTGATCTTGGTATAGAAAAGCCTGAGGCAGTGCAATCTATGCACATTTTTAAGCAACCTAGTATTGGTGGTGAAGTAGGCCTGCACCAGGATTCAACCTTTCTCTATACTGAGCCTAAAAGTTGTATTGGATTTTGGCTCGCCTTAGAAGATGCGACAGCCAGCAATGGTTGTTTGCAGGCCCTTACGGGTGGTCACAAAATTACGCTAAAACAACGTTTTAAGTTATCAGAAAATGGAGGCACAGAATTTGAAATATTAGACGATGAACCGTGGCCTTTAACACCGTTGGAATTACTAGAAGTTCCCGCAGGCACCCTCATTATTTTACACGGGCAACTGCCCCATTATAGTGCAGCCAACACCTCAGAAAAGTCACGCCAAGCTTTTACCCTGCATTTGGTAGATGCCGTTTGTAATTATCCCACCAATAATTGGCTACAGCCCATGACAGCCCTATAAAGTCACTACCCGCAGGGCCAAACCTAGCAATATGACTCCACTGATCTTGTCGATGATAGCCGATTTAGACTGCAACTTTTCAAGTACTGTGGAGTGCGACAAGGCCAGTGCCACAATAATATACCAACCAGCATCAATGATCGCAGCGGTACCTGTCATCACTAATTTGTCCGCTAAAACTAATTCGGCAGAAACAAACTGAGAGAACAACGCTATAAAGAAAAAGGCTAATTTTGGGTTTAATAAAGACACCATTAATCCGTCTCTAGCTGCTTCGCCAAGGGGTGCAATCAAAGGTTCTATATGCATCGGACCCGCACCATTTGAGCGCAAAGCCTTAATGCCCATCCACATCAAATAGGCGGCTCCCGCATAGGTCAATAACTGATACACCAAGGGCCATTCAACCACTAACAGGGCTAGTCCCCAAACGGTAAGCAACGCCCATAAGGCAACTCCTGCTGCATGACTCACTGCTGTCGCTATGCCATGGGCACGGCCGTTACTAATAGTATGCCTCAACACAACGGCTAAGCTGGGTCCGGGAGACATTGCCCCTAAGCAGCAAATTGCAACCAGGGAAAACCATATCGTAAGTGTCATTTTTTTCCTCTGCCTTTTGCAGTATCAAATGTTAAGGTAATGCCATACGTAGCATTCGTCTAGGGCAATTTGGCGATGCTAGCAGGCTTAATACAAGTCGAGAATTATAGCGTAAATACCTAATTTAGTGAATTTCAGAGCAAGCTAAAGGTCAGTTTATGGTTGATACAAAAATAGTCAAAACAAAATGACTAAAATAGACTCAATAACCACAACAAATTCCAACTTACATACCGGGGTCATAATAGTCATCGAATTCATCAAGAATTCTGATTGAGTGACTTTGACTCTATTGAATAAACTTTACCTTTTCACAATTTTTTGCAGCCAAACTAACAAATCTTGAATAACCTGCTGCTTATTCAACTCATTAAGCATCTCATGTCGACCATTCGGATATAAGCAGCAGTCGACCTGTTTAGAGCCCGCCCGTTGTAGGGCTTTTTGCAAAGCAATCACTCCTCTACCTTGTTTTCCAACAGGGTCTTTATCACCTGAAAAAAGGTATATAGGTAAATTATTATTAATTTGAGACATAGACTCTGGCTCAGATAATTCAGCCAGACCGAGCAGAAAGTCATACCAAAACTGATTACTAATACCATGACCCGCTAGGGGGTCTGCGATGTAAGCATCCACTGCTGCTGAGTCTGAACTGATCCAATCTTTCGGTGTGCGAAGGGGCTTAAAGTTGTTATTAAAACTGCCAAAAGATAACTGGTCTAATAGCCAGCTTTGATCAAATGGACCTCGATGCCACCTTTCAAATGAGGCGATTACAGAGCCTATTCTAAATAACCAAGGTGGACTATAGTTAGACCCTGAAAGCACTAAACCCTGCAGTTGATTAGCTAATTTTTTGGCATATCTTTGGGCCACTCTAGTGGCCAAAAAAGACCCCATGCTGTGTCCTAAGATGGTTAACGGTTGGTTCCATTGCTGTTGCAAATGAGTAATGATCTCTGCCTGATCCACCACCACTTTATTCCAACCATTTTGGTTGGCTAGGTGGCCTAAGGTATTAGCAGCCTTGCCAGTAAGCCCATGGCCTCGGTGATCGCCAGCACTGACATTGAAACCCTCACTATTGAGGACTTTAGCTAAACCATCATAACGCCCCCCATGCTCACTCATGCCATGCATAATATGCACCCAGCCTATGGCATTTTTAGTGGGCCACAGGTGCACATGCAGCGTGACCCCATCCTCCAAGGAATCAAGTTGTATGATGTGACATTTGGTGTTTGACATGTAAGAAACCTAATAACGAATTAATCATAATCCCCCATTAGAAAGCATGTCTCACTGAGGTGCAAATAAGCGTTCATTAGCTCACATTAAAGTTAAACGTAAATAATTCGCGACTCCAGCAACCTGCACGGGTGAGTTCGAGGGCTAAGAGCTCATCTCCATAGCCTAGTTGAGCCAACACCTGAGCGTCTAACTCATCCGTAAAGGAAATTTTCGTTGTCGCTAATCGTTGCTTAAAGTCGTCACTTTTAAAGGTAAACTGCTGAGCCTCTTGGTCGTAACAACAGGCGAGGTGTATACACGGCCGCAAAACTTGGAGCTCATCTTCTTGGGCGGCACCACATACAGGGCAACATAATCCTGCCACCGATGCAGCTTGGTAAACTGAGGCCCAGGATACGCGGCGTGTTATTAGAGCATTGGATAAGTTCACAAGGCTGGCTTCCATGAATTAATTTTGATTATGTGGCTATAATACAAGCCTTTAACGGCTTGCTGGGTGAATCTTTTGACCTGAACATGAATCAAAATAATACAGCCTACTGAATTGCACGAAAAGCATTGTGGCGTCATAATAACGCTGGTTTTAAAGATTAATGGAATAATTAAGGAAAAGTGAAGATGAAAAAATTAGGTCAAGCGGCAACAGTAGTTGCCATGGCAGTTTTGTTATCTATACCTGTCACAAGTATGGCAGCAGGCAGTCAAGCCGCTGCTGGTGTGACTAAAAACAGTGGAAACGTCTACGTCAATAGTACCCTTTATCCTCTCAGTGGATCAAAAGCGAAAATTAGCGTAGACGTCGCTATAAGTGAAAAATTAGCCTTTATGCTGAGTTCCAGCAGTGCCTCGCCCAGCAGCGCTGACAACTCTATTAGTTTCATGGACCTTGGCGTGCGTTATCGGTTGGGGGAAAATACATCCACCTATTTTAGTGGCAACAGAGTAAAAGCAGGGACTAATAGCGAAACTTTAATGATGCTGGGTGCAATGCACCACATCAGTGTAGGCGAGTCCTCAAGCTTGGCACTCAAACTAGGCACTAGCACCTCTAATCTATTTGATGATTTAGAAACTGGATTTGATTTAAATATAGGCTTCATGGATGCTTTGATACTAAACATTGGCTATACATCTAAGGTGACTACGTTGGCTAAAACTAGCACTAAGGCGACATCCTCTAGCTTTAACGTAAGCATTGGCTCGAAATTTTAAGGGCCTCCTTACAATAACCTACAGTAAAGATTGATTAAAGAATCCAACCACCCGACGCTTAAATTCGTCTGGTTTCTTTGTAACAAAATCAACATGCCCAAGAGCTTCGTCAAACCAAAGCTCTTTATCCCCGCAAGCGGCATCGTAAAGCCACTGGCCACTTTCTACTGATACCACTGTGTCCTGCCCACCTTGCATAATAAATAATGGGGTATTACAAAGTTTAGCTGCTGCCTTAGTTGCATTGATCTGTTTTATATCTATTCCAGTTATAATTTCTGCCCAAAGTGCAATTATTGGGGCAAAAGGGAAAGCTGGCAGCCCCGTGTAGTATTCCACTGAAACGTTAATTGTGTCTTGCAACGAAGAAAATGAACTCTCAGCAACAACGGCTGCAATATCCTGATTAAGCGCGGCATATTCAATTGCTATAGATCCTCCCATTGATTCACCAAATATTCCCACTTTACCTTTTCCAACAGACTGTGCTTCTATTAAATAGTTATACCAAGTATCAAGATCTTCCACCTCTCTTACACCCATTGTGAGTTCATCACCATCATTTAAATCATGGGCTCTAATACCTGTCAGCAAGATTCCATAACCCGAATCCTGTAATATTTTAGCTTCTTCAAACATATAACTCCGATTGGTTTTAAATCCATGTTGCAACATTACATATGCGCCGTTACTGCCAGCTGAAAAATAGCCATGAAGCTTTTGTCCATCTGGATTCCTCACTACAACTTCTTGAACCTGAAGATCAAAATCCTTCAGTTGGTGTTTTACAGGAGCACGATTTTCTATAGGATTATGCACTAGATCATCTGCTTGTTGATAAGTCACTAACAAAATCCCCCCCATAACAACTAAAAAGATAACCAATAAAATCCAAATAATTAAACGCTTCATATGCACTCCTGACAACATTCTGAATAACAAAAACAACTTTTTAAATGATCATTCACCATACCAATAGACTGCATGTAGGCATACATAATAATTGGACCAACAAACTTAAACCCACGTTGCTTTAAGTCTTTGGAAATCTTTGCTGAAGTTTCTGTTTGGGTCGGGACGTCAGTCTCTTTTTCAAACTGGTTGACCAGAGTCACTCCGCCAACAAAGTTCCAAATGTAGGAATCAAAACTACCAAATTCCTGTTGCACAGTAACAAACTTTGAGGCGTTATTGACCACACTTTGAACCTTTAATCTGTTGCGTATAATGCCTGTATCTTGAAGAGCACTCGCCACATCAATTTCTGTAAACGCGGCTAACTTAGCAACATCATAATGGCAGAAGACACGTTTATAATGATGCCTACGCTTAAGGATAGTGAGCCAAGACAATCCAGCTTGAGCACCTTCTAATACTAACTGTTCAAATAGCTGCGTGTCATCATGCACCACTCGACCCCATTCTTGGTCATGATAAGCTAAATACTGATCATCTTTTGCTGGCCATCCGCAACGTTTTTTCTGAAGGTCTTGCATGTATATTCCATAATTTGGGCTTAATTTTTGGGCGCCCAATTGGTGTGGCTTTGAATTGAATATTAAGTAAAACCCCTTTTGATGTGGTTGTATTATATTCACTTCTTATTTAAATATGAAACCACTCTAGCGAAACATCTGAGCCACCTACTTAAACAACTCAACCATTACTTTTTTGACGGCTAGCTTGGCCTCCAAATAACCCTTATTTGTGCTATAGTCATTACCCATTTTTATCCAACAATTTAACACATGATCCAATATCTGAGTGTAATTGTTAACACCCATCCGGCGCCCAGACTATGAGTAACAGACGCTTTACCTCCCATAACCATCCTAATGCTAGCTTAGTAAAGCGCTTGCTGGCGATGATGTATGATAGTTTGCTAGTCATCGCTGTCTGGATGACGATAAGCTATGTATTCCTTTTCTTTAATAATGGAGAAGCCGTCACTGGTCCAATCTATGAGAGCACTGTGTTTCTTGTTACTTTCTTGTTTTTTGCTTTATTTTGGACCCAATCTGGGCAGACGCTCGGTATGATCGCTTGGCGCTTGAGGGTAGAATCAGATCAAGGCCAGCCCCTGAGTGCTAAACAAGCGCTATTACGTTTTATGGCTGCTATATTTTCCGCCGCTGCTCTTGGCATGGGCTATTGGTGGATCATGTTCGATAACAACAAATTAAGCTGGCACGATCACTGGTCTAACAGCCGCATCGTTCAACTGCCTAAAAACGAAGTTTAGCCAGCTTTACGAAGCAACCATAAGCCGCTAATAAAACACACTAAAATAGGTGACAAGTAGGCGAGCAAGGGAGTAAACCCAAAAACACTGCTGGCTGGCCCTAAAACGGCTTGAGCGTAGTTAAACGCCAAACCAACCAATACGCCCACCAACACTCTTTGACCTAGGGTCACGGTTCGAGTAGAGCCAAAGACGAAGGAAATAGCCACAAAAACTAAGGATAAAGTACCCAAAGGTTGCAAGGCTTTTTTCCAATAAGCTAATTCATAAGGTGCTGCTTCTAACCCACTGTGATCTAAATATTGGCTGTATTGGACTAAATCAGCAATTGCTAGGTGCTGTGGGTCCATGCTCAAAATGGACAGCAGGTGAGGTTTTAAAGAGACTGACCAAGGTGCAGTAGACTGACCTTTTTGAAGTACATTCTGTCCTTCAACAGATACTTCTTGTAAGTCATGTAAAGTCCACTGCTGATTAGCGAATATACCTTTTTCTGCAACCACAGTTTGTTGCCAATTATGATTTTTGAAACGGTGCTTTGCAACACCTTGCAAGACCCCATCAGAGCGCACAGATTGAACGAAAATATAATCATTATTTTCTCGCAACCAAAACCCTTTGGTTGAGGCCACACCTTTGTACTGTGATTGCTCAATTTCAGCCATTCTCTGACTGACTGGGGCCACCAGTTCACCCAATAAAGCCGCTGCCACAATAAACATAGACACTGCTTTAGTCACAGACCAAACAATACGCCAAACAGAAATACCAGAAGCTCGCATTACCGTAAGTTCGCTGTTGTTAGCTAATGCTCCTAGCCCAACCAAACACCCCACTAACACCGTTAGTGGCATGAATTCATAAATCCTTCGGGGCACAGTTAATATCATATACGTTAATACTTGCTTAAAGCTGGCGCCATTGTCTAATGCATCTAGTTCATTGCCCAAGGCAGTCATGAGATCTAAGCCAAGAATAACTAGCAGAACGATGGCTACAGAGGCCCAGATGTGGCGGGCAATATGCAGATCAAGCAGGCGCATTAATATTACCTCTCCTAGACCATTGCCTAAACCAATGTGGTCCAAATAATAAAATTAAACCCAATAAAAGAAAAAAGCCATGCAGTAGCCATATTTTTAGGTCTGCATTAGCGATTTCTTTAGTCATTTCATCACGCAGACTAGTTAATACAGATAGATAAATTAAATACAGCAGAATGCCAGGCAGCAGTCTCACAAAACGTCCTTTGCGAGGATTAACTTGGCCTAATGCGATGGCGATAAAGCTCACGATAATAGTCATCAAAGGTAAGGAAATACGCCAGTAAAGCTGAGCCCTGTGATCGGCGTTATCTGAACCAATAAGCATCAGCGTAGGCAAGGTAAATCCTCGGGTGATGTTAATTTCTAGTTCTTCGTTATACAAACGCACAGCCAGTTCTTCAAACTGGGTAACGGTATAGTCTAACTGTCCTGGTTCACCATCTGTTCTTGAGCCTTGCTTGAGTAATAAGTAACGCTCTTGATAGGTTTCATCAAATATTTGTCGAGCTGAAGTGGCCTTGATTAACGCAGGTGATGCCGTTGCTGTAGGACGATTAAAAACAAAGACGTTGAGGAGTTGCTGACGGTCATCACTTATAGTTTCAGCATAAATAACTTGTCGCTCGATATTACCCTGAAAACGACCTGCCACAATGCTGTCAAACTCAGTGGTATGAGATTGTTGATAGAGAATTTCTTCCACGTTACGAGAAGTCTCTGGTGCTAGCCAAAGGCTCAAAGTGGCAACCAGCACAGCCAATATGGATAACGGTACAAGTACCATTTGCACGAGTTGCCGCTGGCTCACACCGTTGGCAAACATCACTGTCAATTCGTTGTCAACACTCAACTTACCCAGGGTCAGTAGCACCCCTAAAAAGCCACCTAAGGGCAATAATGTACTTAAGTATGCAGGCAACAAGTTAACGATAATAATTAATACCGCTTGAGCATCGAGTTCGCCAGTCACAGCTTTACTGAGATAATAAGCAAAGCGGCTGCTGGATATAATAAGCAGCAACACCATGCTCACAGCCAACGCACTGATTAGCACTTCTTTGTTGATATAACGGGTAATTAAGGACAAATGACTGGCTTCTTCACAGAGTAATAGCTACCTAAGGCTAACGATGGGCATAAGTGTATCAGATTTTTTGCAAAACAAAGATTTAAGCCACATTATCCCCAAACTTCCCTAGAGACATCAATCGTTTTGGCGTAAAATTTTACCATGCCTTGAGTTATACGAAGGCCCTCACTTGTTAATTTGTCTTGGAGACACCATGAATTTTTCTTTACAACAGAATGCGACTGAACTTAGTGCCGGGTCCAGTGTGATTTTACCCTTAGCCAAGGCAGCAGAAGGTCATGATGATCTAATAACCCCTTGCCTTAAGGCCGCTGACGAATTACTCAACGGTGCCATCACCCATGCTATTGCCAGCGGCGACTTATCTGGTAAATTTAAAAGTAGTCAATTGTTCCTTAACGCTGGCTCAGGTCCAGACCGTATTTTAGTCATCGGTACTGGTGTTGCCGATCAACTCACTGGGCGCAAGTACCATCAATTAGTTCAATCTGCATGGTCACAAATTAGCTCGAACCCTGGTCCTTCTGTGCTCAACCAATTGACCACAATACAAACAAAAAACCTAGACCTAAATAGTAAGGTCCGCCTCACAGTAGAGGCCATAGTGCAAGCGTGTTATCGGTTTGATCAGTTTAAAACAACACCTAAAGACGTCCCACCCAGTACTGATATGATCTTGTTAGCTGACACAAGTTCTCAAGTTCAACTAGATCAATCAGTAGCCACTGCTCAGGCAATGGATCTATGTCGTGATTTGGGCAATCTTCCTGGTAATATCTGTACTCCAAGTTATTTAGCTGAGCAGGGCCACAAGTTGGCTGCTGGCTCTGATAAAGTCACAACTCAAGTACTCGAAGAGGCAGAAATGGAAACCCTAGGGATGCATTCTCTTCTCTCCGTCGGTAGGGGCAGTGCTGAACCCTCTAAACTTATCGTCATCAATTACCAAGGTGGCGAAAAAGGGGCCCAACCCCATGTGCTAGTAGGTAAAGGAATTACCTTTGATTCAGGCGGTATTAGCATTAAGCCAGGTGCTGCAATGGACGAAATGAAGTACGACATGTGTGGCGCCGCTAGCGTTATGGGAACCATGCAGGCGGTCATTAAAATGGATTTAAAAGTCAACCTAGTCGTTATTGTAGCTAGTGCCGAAAACATGCCTTCTAGTACAGCCTCTAAACCTGGAGATATTTTTACAACGATGTCAGGCAAAACTGTCGAGGTACTTAATACTGATGCTGAAGGTCGCCTCGTGTTGTGTGACGCATTAACTTATGCTGAGCGTTTTAAACCTAAAACTGTAGTCGATGTTGCGACGCTTACAGGAGCTTGTATTATTGCTCTTGGCCACCACACCAGCGCTGTACTGAGTAATGATGACGCATTTGCTACAAGTCTAATGAGTGCTGGTAAGCAAGCCTTTGATCATGCATGGCAGTTGCCTATGGGTGAAGAATATCAGGCACAACTAGACAGCAACTTTGCTGATTTAGGTAATATTGGTGGCCGTGCTGCAGGCACTATTACAGCAGCATGTTTCTTGTCTCGTTTTGCTGAAAGCTTTACTTGGGCTCATTTAGACATTGCTGGCACAGCCTGGACCTCAGGAGCCAAAAAAGGCTCTACTGGACGCTGTGTACCGCTGTTGGTGCAGCACATAGTCAATCAGGCATAAAAGCAGTGCGAGCAGATTTCTATCAGCTTAACTCTGCTGATCCGGCCAGCCGTTACCCTGTGTTGTGTCGCTTATTAGAGAAAGCTGAAGCTGCTAGTCAAGCAGTGTACATCCTCTGTCAGGATGAAGCGGAAGTGGCGCACCTCGACCAGTACCTTTGGGCCTTTAAACCTGATGCTTTTATTGCCCACGCTTGTGCCGACCAAAGGATTGATAGCTCTATCATACTGGGCCACCCTGACTCTGTTGTGGTGCCCAAACACAAGGATATCTGTATCAATTTGTGCTCAGACCTTGCACCCAAAGAGTATGAGCGAATTATTGAACTGGTGACACAGGAGCACACAATGCTCATAACCACCCGTGAGCATTTTCGCACTTACCAAAAATCTGGCAGGACCATGCAATACCACAAGCTTTAAGACTGTCTGAGCCAATCATTAAGACCGTCGTCTACTTTTCTTGACGACAAAAAAAACGCCGCTGTGAGCGGCGTTTTATTAATGTTATTTTCTTAACTAATTAAGAAGGAACAACATTGTTGGCGCAAGGGCCTTTTTGGCCTTGGCCAACTTCGAATTCTACGGCTTGACCGTCGTTCAAAGTGGCGTAACCGCCGCCATTGCGGATTTCAGAGTGATGTACGAATAAATCTTTTCCGCCATCTTCTGGAGTGATGAAACCGAAACCTTTATCGGCGTTAAACCACTTCACTGTACCTTTGCTCATATTCTTACTCTTTGCTACTAAATTAAATTTACAAACCATCTTTGACTGTGCTTCTTACAAACAAGTTTTGCTTGTTAGTCAACTCAGGGATCGTCTGTGACTCCACACATAACGGTCAAGCTAGTGCGATGCTTAGTCTAGCACCGCCCAAAGAGAAAAGTCAATTAATACCCCTAGAGTCGAATTAATAACAGACTGGGTTCCCTCAAATAACCAATATATGCGTCCATTGCGCCTAGATCGCTTCAATTTTGGCGACTTGCTGCTGCAACTTACTGGCCGCAGTTTCAGCATCTCTTAATTTATCACGCTCTTTGTCAATGACTTGAGCAGGTGCTTTGCTCACAAATTTTTCATTACTAAGTTTACCACCAAGGCGTTTAATCTCTCCTTGCAGTCTGCCAAGTTCTTTATTTAAACGTCCCAACTCTGCATCTTTAACAATCAATCCAGCCATCGGCACCAATACTTCTAATCCACCGACGAGTGAAGTCGCACTCAATGGGGCTTCGTCAGCTTCTTCTAGCCAAGTAATAGATTCTAACTTGGCTAACTTGATAAGAAACTGACTGTTGGTATTAAGGCGCTGCCTGTCTGCAGTGTCTCCTTGCTTTAACAGCACGGGAATCGGTTTGCCGGGGGCAATATTCATTTCACCGCGAATATTCCTCACTCCATCAATTACCCCACGTACCCAGTTTAAGTCAACTTCAGCCGTTTCATCAATCAAACCTGCATCGACAACCGGATAAGTTTGCAGCATAATACTAGTCCCCTCTTTGCCTGCAAGGCCCTTGAGTTTTTGCCAAATTTCTTCAGTAATATAGGGCATCAACGGGTGCGCCAAACGCAATACCGTTTCTAGTACCCCAACTAAAGTGT
Organism: Candidatus Njordibacter sp. Uisw_058; assembly: GCF_047730065.1. Taxonomy (GTDB): domain Bacteria; phylum Pseudomonadota; class Gammaproteobacteria; order Pseudomonadales; family Balneatricaceae; genus Njordibacter. The sequence goes on along the minus strand of NZ_CP159829.1, from coordinate 322,878 downwards.
GGCGAGTACCACGCAACTGAGCCTCTGTTGCATTATCATCCCACAAAACAGGCTTAGATAACTCCAAATACCAATCGCAATATTCGCTCCAAATAAAATGATATAGGGCTTCAGCAGCATGGTCGAAGCGGTATACCCCCATAGACTCAGTCACTTTTTGTTCGGCCTTTTGCAGGCGTGAGCGAATCCAACGATCGGCTAAACTTAATTCAACTTCACCACCCGTTTGGCCACAATCTTCAGCTTCACAATTCATCAGCACATAGTTAGTGGCATTCCAGATCTTATTACAGAAATTACGGTTACCTTCAATACGGCCCAGATCAAGCTTAATGTCTCTTCCGGTGGATGCTAATGAACACAGGGTAAAGCGCAGGGCATCAGTACCGTATGAGGCAATACCATCGGGGAAATGCTTTAAGGTTTGTTTTTCAATCTTTTTAGCCAACTGTGGCTGCATCATATTGCCTGTGCGCTTTTCCAACAACGCATCAAGCTTAATACCATCAATTAAATCTAGCGGATCGATTACATTGCCTTTAGATTTAGACATTTTTTCGCCGTCTTGGTCTCTCACTAAACCATGTACATAGACTGTTTTAAAGGGTACTTGTGCTTCGCCAGTTTCGTCTTTGGTTAAGTGCATGGTCATCATGATCATGCGCGCTACCCAAAAGAAAATAATATCAAACCCAGTGACCAATACATCCGTTGGGTGATACTTCGCCAGAGCTTCTGTAGAGTTGGGCCATCCAAGAGTTCCAAAAGTCCATAATCCTGAGGAGAACCAAGTGTCCAGAACGTCTTCATCTTGTTTAAGATTGATGTCACCTAATTTGTGTTTCAGGCGCACCTCGGCTTCACTGCGACCCACATAAAAGGCACCATCATCGTCGTACCATGCAGGGATCCTATGCCCCCACCAAAGCTGGCGTGAGATGCACCAATCCTGAATATCTCGCATCCAAGAAAAATAAGTGTTTTCCCATTGTTTAGGCACAAATTCGATACGGCCATTTTCTACTGCTTCGATGGCAGGTTTTGCCAGTGGCTTAGTACTCACAAACCATTGATCGGTCAGCAAAGGTTCAATGATCAGCCCAGATCGGTCACCACGGGGCACTTTCAGCCCATGATCTTCAATTTCTTCAAGCAAACCTGCTGCAGTAAGATCAGTCACAATTTGCTCACGTGCCACAAATCGATCTAAGCCACGATAAGCAGCAGGAATACTTTCTTCATGCTCTGCAACCACCGTACCTGAGGTGGTGTAGACCTCAGGTACTTGGACTATGGCGGCATCGTGATCGAATACGTTAATCATGCCTAGATCATGGCGCTGGCCCATAGTGTAATCATTAAAATCATGTGCTGGGGTGATTTTGACACACCCCGTGCCAAACTCCTGATCTACATAATCATCCGCGATAATAGGAATCAAACGACCCACCAAGGGCAACTCTATAAACTGGCCAATAAGATGCTTATATCGCTCATCTTTAGGATGGACTGCAACCGCAGCATCACCCAGCATAGTTTCTGGCCGAGTAGTCGCGACCACTAAAAAGTTTTTACCATCGTCAGTGGTGGCACCACCCGCTAGTGGGTAACGCAAATGCCACAGATAACCTTTTTCATCTATAGATTCCACCTCTAAGTCTGAAATGGCAGTGTGTAGTTTGGGATCCCAGTTAACCAACCGCTTACCCCGATAAATTAAACCATCATCATACAAACGTACAAAAGCTTCTTGCACCGCAGTGTAAAAGCCATCATCCATGGTAAAGCGTTCTCGACTCCAGTCTACACTGGCACCCATTCGTCTCAGTTGTTGGGTGATAGTGCCCCCAGACTCAGCTTTCCATTCCCACACTTTTTCAAGAAACTTATCCCGGCCTAAATCATGCCGTGTTTTGCCTTCTTCAACCTGAATTTTTCGCTCCACCAACATTTGCGTAGCAATACCTGCATGATCAGTACCCACTTGCCATAAGGTGTCATGACCTTGCATACGTTTGAATCGTGTTAAGGCATCCATAATGGTGTCTTGAAAAGCGTGCCCCATATGCAAGCTACCCGTCACATTGGGTGGCGGAATAACAATGCTGTAGGGGGTGCCTTCACCCGAGGGGGCAAAGTAATTATTGTCTTCCCATTGTTGGTACCATTGTTGCTCGATGGCACTGGGGTTATATGTCTTTTCCATAATGCTAGGCAGGTGCTCTGAAATAAGGGTTATGTAGCAGGGCTAATCTGTCTTCAAAGGGCCTAGAAATAACCCCTTTAAAAAACAAAGGTCATAAAAACTAGTGGTTGCAACCTGGACCATGAATATGGCCATTAGCCAATTCATCTTCAGAAGCTGTTCGCACATCTATAATTTCCACATCAAAATTGAGTATTTCACCCGCTAAATCGTGATTACCATCAACGCTCACCATGTCGCCTTCAATCGCAGTGATAGTAACGACCTGCTGTTGCCCTGAATCACCTTCGGCATGGAATTGCATACCCACTTCTAAGGTATCAATACCAGCAAACATTTGGCGATCCACTTGCTGAACCATCTCTTCCATATACTCACCGTAACCAAGGTGGGGCGGCACTTCAACCTGTAATTTATCACCTGACTGTTTACCTACGAGTGCTTCTTCAAGGCCTTGCACAATATTATTTGCACCATGTAAGTAGGGTAAAGGTTCGCCTTCGCGTGAGGTATCAACTAACTCACCAGCCCCGTTGGTCAGGGTATAATGGAAGCTAACTACGCTATTTTCGGCAATTTTCATTCGTGACTCCAAAGCGCCCTCAATACTTTGATTAGGGCTAATAAAATTAAACTTTACTCGCGCTCATGGGCGACCTGCTATAATACCGCAAAATTTACACCTAGGCCCGTATTTCTATGCATTTTACCATTCACAATACCCCAGGTGTTATTCATACTGTGAGGCTGCTTTCTTGGTTAATATTAAAGCTTAATGGCTGGAAGGTCATTAACGTGGCGCCCACACATGGAAGTTACCTCATTATCGCAGCACCACACACGTCTAACTGGGACTTTCCCCTAGGCATTGCCATGGCATTTCATATGCGCTTGGAAGTGTATTTTATTGGTAAGCACACACTATTTAAAGGCCCTGCTGGCCCAATCATGCGCTGGTTAGGGGGTATTCCGCTGAATCGGGAAGCGAGTAAAAATTTTGTAGACACATCAATTGAGGTTTACGCTAATAACGAAAATTTGATTTTGGCCATCGCGCCTGAAGGTACCCGTGATAGAGTCGCACGCTGGAAGACGGGGTTTTATCACATGGCTAAGGGCGCGGGCGTACCCTTAGCACTGGCTTACTTTGATTACGCAACGCGCACTGGCGGCATTGGTAAAGTTCTTAAACCGAGCGAAAATATGGCTGCTGACATGCAGGTTATCGCCGATTTCTATCGCCCCATGGTAGGGAAAAATCCAAGCAACTATAACTCAGACATTGAACTCGGCTAACTATAAATAATCCCTCCCTCACAGATGAAACGAAGTTTGGACTTTATCACTAAGTTTGTATATTTAGATTATTCAATAGACCATTTTGAATCTTTTAATTAAAATTAGTAGGTATATACTCAACGTATGTTTAAACAATATATCTTTCTTTTAATTCTATCCCTTTTCTCAATTCAAGGTTTCGCAGCAGGATGTCCCGATGGTAGTGAGCCAGTAAGGAGTATATCTGCAGATGGTACTTATTTTGTATTTGAGTGTGGAGGAAATTCAAATAAAATCGATTTTCAAATTATTAATTTAACAGATTTTGAGGATAGTTATTTTACTGATAAGGCAGATTATGCCTCTTCAAAAATGACAAATACCATCACAAAAAATCTTGTACTAATCTATCCTCTTGGTGATTTTTTATCTGTCACACAAAATGATGAGATGGATTTCTTAGGCTCAGTTCACGTCTCACATGAAAGAATTATTGATGACTCTCAAATAAAGAAAACACTTCAAACAGTCAAAAAATTTCTAGCAAATAAAAGCTGTATTGATGCAAGAGGGAAAAATGATTTATTAAATACTATTGAATGGGTTTTGAAAAATGGCTTCTACACTGGACTCCAGGACCCGCTCTGTAGAGATGTAAGATTTGTTATGATGTCTGTTAGCCCAGAGCAAAGAAAAGATAACAATAAAGAATTACTCAGAGTGTTTTTCCATGAAATTTATCATTCTCTACAAAATGATTTGAGAAATAATTGTAGCGGTCCAAATGACCTTTGGGTTATAGAAGCTGCGGCAGAGTATTTTGCAAAACACTCCGTTTCTATTTTTGATAATTCACAACAGGACTACGTTCAGAGTATCTTTCATTGGGCAGTACAAAATGCATCACGTCATGGATTCAAACTAGAAGACCCTGGGGTTGCTGAAAAAGGATTAGGTGCTTTAAGGTTAAAAATAGAAGAAGGCTGGCTAGATGAATCAAGAATTCTTAATGGTAGCCTTTTTCATAACTGTGCTAGAGTAGAAGAATTTCAAGATAACGACCCTAAAATTCAATACCTTAAAGATAATTGGTTCAAGATTGAAAAACACAATGGTACTTATAGATTTAATACTTCGATGACAAAAGCTGATGTCAAAAATCAATTTTTAAATTCTGATGAAGAGGAAATTGAAACAGTTAATTACAACACTAAACTTGATGAAGTTTGTCGAGGCTTGATTAATAATAATTGGAATAGTTACTTAAACATAAACAAAAATGAATTTAATTCTAAAGGCTATATGTTTATTGTTGCTGGTGAGGGTGGGCGCTGTGAGAGTGGCATTGGGAGAACCAAAGAAACGCACTAAATGAATGCATAAAATGGAAAGAAGAAAATAATATTGTTGGAGTCTGTGAATTTTATGCTGAAGGAGAAGAGGTTGTTTGGGATGGTCATTTGAAACCATCGAAATAAGCCTCTAAATCCGAACTTTGTATAGACGATATTGTTGTCAAAAAAGAAACAACAAAAGTAGAATTGAGTCAGTAATACTATCTCAGAAGTAATTCTCCCTCAAACATCAAACGCAAAAGTTGCTTTTATAGGCCTTAATTGTTCCTTTCCTAAAATCATATCTGCTGCACGAGCAGCTATCATTTGAGTTGGGGCATTTAAATTTCCTGAAATTATTTGTGGCATAACAGAGGTATCGACAACGCGAAACTGGAACTCAGACATGACTAGAGTCTAATCTTAGTAAAACTGAAACACCCTAAAGCTGCGCTTTTAAGACTACAAATTTTGGGTGGCCACCCACCTGCTCAACCCGCGAAAACCAACGTTTAAGCTTCGCGTGGTAGCCTAAGTGACGATTACCTACCACCCAAAACTCACCACTTGCAGTCAGTACCTGAGCTGCTTGGGCAAACATACGCATAGCAATTTGATCACCCATGACACGCTCTTGGTGGAAAGGTGGGTTACATAAAATCAAGTCGGCTGATTGCGAAGGTATTTCAGTTAGACAGTCACCCGCCATAAATTCACACTGTGCAGCAACACCGTTGGCAGTGGCATTGATCGTCGCTGATGCCACTGCCATATAGGATTCATCGATGCCAATAACTTCACATTGTGGCCACTTTTTGGCAGCAACAATCGCTTGGATGCCATTGCCACAGCCTAAATCAATGATCCGTTGAAAGGGCCCCTTTGGAAATAAATGCAATAGCACTTGAGCCCCTGGATCTAGTTTATTACGACTAAACACACCACTAAAGTGGTGTAAAAAAAGTCCATACGATGGCAACTCCCATGACGTCTCTGCTGGCTTTAAAGTTTGCTTTAACGCTGCTTTATTTTCCCTAGCATTACTCCCAGCATTACTCGTGGCATTAATCCCACCATGGTTGCCAGCAAAGACTAAGCGAGCCTTTTTACGCGCCAAGCTAGTGGTCACTGTTCCTAGCAGAGACTCCAGTAGCTGATAAACAGCTTTGTCCATGTGCTTCACCATTATCGGCATAATAATTAATGCGCTGGGAGTCAGTTGGGGTAAGATGCGTTGCAACTGATCACGCAATAAAGCATGACTTTTAGGCAGTCGAAATAAGACAAGGTCAAAGGGGCCTTGGGGCGTTTTTTGGGCCGGCACAAAATGAGCCAAAGGCAGTTGATTAGCATAGGCATTGTGCTGCAGACCAAGGTGCGCATTATGGGAATCACTCCAAAGAGTTGGCAATGAGCCATCCAGCGCCACCATGGCCTTGGTCACCCCACAGGTAATGGCACCAAAGGGTTCGTTGACCATGAGCACTCGGCTCTGGGTATTGAGTAAAGCTTCTGCCTGCAAGTATTCAAGCGCCAATACATCTGCCTGGTCAAACGCTTGTAAGGTCTCATTGGCAGAATATGGCACCCTCGCCACTACTAATTCACCCAAAGCACTGATCATTAATGGTTGTGTCATTTGATATGTGGTTAGGGTGCTAATCGATCAATAGACCAAGCATCCCCTGCTTGTCGATATCTAAAGCGATCGTGTAAACGACTAGGCTGGCCTTGCCAAAACTCAAATTGCACAGGTTTCAGACAAAATCCCATCCAATCTTGTGGGCGCTTAACAGCTGTGGTTTGGGTATGCTGATCAAGCTGGGCAACATTAAACTCTAGATCTGAAAGACCAGACACTACCTGACTTTGTGCTGTTGCAGCAGCACTCAATTGGCTGGCTCTTGGGCGACTGTTAAAGTAGTCGTCAGACGTGGCCTCTGAGACCCGACTCACGGTGCCAGAAATGCGCACCTGTCGCTCCAATGCTTGCCAATAAAATAGCACCGAAGCTTGAGGGTTATGAGCAATATCTTGCCCCTTTTCACTGCGACTATCAGAGTACCAAACGACACCATTATCATCGTAACTTTTCATTAACACCATGCGTGCACTTGGCATACCTGTTGCTGAAGCTGTGGCTAATGCCATAGAGGTCGCATTGAGTGGACAAGCGACTTCAGCCGCCTCCATCCAATCAGCAAACTGCTGCCATGGGTCTAAAGCTAAGCTTTGTCGACGCAAACCTTCGGCCTCATACTCGCGCCGGTAATCTTGATAATTTTGAGTAGACATACACCTGACCTGCTTTGAGTTAGTAAATAATCACACTGTTATTATATGCTTCTGCGGCCTTAGCCGAAACCGTTATCCAGTCAGCTTAAAAACAAAGTATGGAACGGCGCCAGACAAAGAAGTAAAAGTGAGTAAATTTACCACACGATTGAGGTTGGAGATTTCAAATTAGTTGTTTTTAATGTAAAGTCACGGATCTTGTGAGAAACCTCTCTTGATAAATACACTCGCCGCTTTAGAAAGGGCATTGCCATGAACTTAAAATCTTTAGTGTTTCGTTTTTTAACCCGATTTTTACTTCCCATAGCGATCATTGCAGGTGCCGTGTACGGTTTTATGCATCTGAAGGGTTCACGCCCCAAGGCTCCTGCTAAACCTGTGACAGAGCAAGTTTGGGGAGTATCAAGCCACCAAGTTTCACTCAGGGATATTGCACCTGAAGTGACTCTTTATGGTGCCGTGGAAGCGAGTGAAACAGTTCAATTAAGCTCAACAGTGAACGCCTTTGTTAATAAGGTAAGTATCGGCCGTGGTGATAGGGTCAGTAAAGGTCAACAAATCATCGAATTAGATGACCGTGAATTACGTTTAACGCTAGCCCAACGAACGGCTAGCCTAGCGGATGCTAAAACTCTCATTAGCACGGAAACAAATAGCCACCAAACGAATCAAAAAGCACTATTAATTGAGCAGCAACTGCAGGCCATCAACCAAAAAAACTTTGACCGCCAGCAGCAGTTGGTGGCGAAGAAAGTGGCCCCTACTTCACGCTTAGAAGATGCCACTCGGGCCCTCCAACAACAAGAGTTATCCATACTGAATCGTAAAAACACCATTGCCAACTACCCGAACCGTATTGCACGCCTTAAATCCCAGGTGACTCAAAATCAGATCCTTCTTGAATTTGCTGAGCTAGACCTAGAACGCACCAAAATTTTAGCACCCTTTGATGGGCGTGTTCTTAGCGTTGATACAGCCACTGGTAATAGGGTTCGCAATGGTGATTTAGTGGTTAAACTTTATAATACTCGAAGTCTTGAAGTCCGCAGCCAAATTCCAGCTCGTTACCTACCCATGATGCAAACAGGTAATTCTGGTGCGGCACTGGCAGCCAGTATTTCTCACCAAGGCAAAACTTACGCACTTAAATTAGATCGACTATCGGCAGAAGCATCTGCGAGTCAGGGTGGCATTGACGCCTTTTTTAGCCTTAGTGGTGGCCAAGAAATTGAAGTGGGTCGAAATCTTCAGGTGAAGGTCAAACTGCCCACCCAAACCAATGTCGCAGCACTACCCCCGCTTGCAATTTATGGCCAAAACCGTATTTACCGAATTATAGACCAGCGACTTGAGGCCTTGAGCATAATGCGAGTAGGAGACTGGACTAGCCCCAGTGGTGAACAGTTAACCCTCGTTCGAAGTGCTGAGTTACAAAGCGGTGATCAAGTGATGACAACCCAACTTCCCAACGCCGTTACTGGCTTATTAGTAGAATCACGCTAGGTAGGCATAAGCACATGATGCAATCATTTATTCACCTTTTTGCGAATCACAAAGTAGCTCCTAACCTGCTGATGTTATTGTTGTTTATCTCAGGTGCATACGGGCTAAAGCAGCTGAACACTCAGTTCTTTCCAGATTACGCGGTTAACACAGTAATTGTTGGGATTGCTTGGCCTGGCGCTGCCGCAGAGGATGTGCAAAATAGCATCACGATACCTGTTGAGCAACAGCTGAAGAATGTTGCCAATGTAGATAAGGTTAGTTCCAGTACCACACGTGGTGGAGTGACTATTCGGATAACTGTTGAAAGCGGTGCTAATTTTACAGAGACCACTAATGCAATAAAACAACGCGTCGATGCTGTTCGCAATCTGCCCACTGATGCTGAAACACCAACCATCGAACAGTTTGTTATGCGTGAAAACGTTGGTACTATTTTGATTACAACAGACGGTCCAGTTGATGAGCTAACCAGCTTGGCCCGTCAGGCAGAACGAGAACTCTTGGCAAAAGGCATTAGTAAAATTGAATTCTTAGGCTTGCCAAAACAAGAGATTGCAATTCAAGTTAAACCCAGCACTATGAACGATCTGGGTCTGTCACTAAGAAGTATAGCTGGGCTGATCAATAACCAGAGCCAAGATGTAATGGCCGGCACCGCAGGCCGCACAGATGGTTCAAAACAGTTACGCGCCATTGGGAAAGTGTCAGACGTCAACAGCTTTGAACAGCTTCCACTGCTTACTGAAGATAATGCCCAGCTCCTTCGCCTTGGTGATGTAGCAGACATTACACTGCGTCCCAAGGATGACCAAAGTACCATTAAATACGATGGCAAACCTGCAATTGAACTCACGATTATGCGAAGCAAAAGTGATGACACTATCAAAACTGCGGCCATTATGAATAATTGGGTACTTAGTGCCAGAAAGCGCTTCCCTGAGGGCGTTGAGATAGTGGTCTATGACGAAAGGTGGCTTTTATTAAAGGCGAGAATTAGTCTTTTAATCAATAATGGCGCCTACGGTTTGCTTTTTGTGGTTGGTTTATTGTTCATGTTTCTTAATTCTCGGGTTGCATTTTGGGTGGCTATGGGGATACCTGCCTCACTCTTAGCTACTTGGGGAGTGATGTACCTCATTGGTGGGTCAATCAACATGATCAGCCTGTTTGGTATGATTATGGCGTTGGGCATCATTGTCGATGACGCCATAGTCGTGGGTGAAGATGCACTTACACACTACCAGCAAGGAGAACCACCTCTTCAAGCAGCTTTAGGTGGAGCACAGCGAATGATGGGACCCATTACCGCGTCTTCCTTAACAACTATAGCGGCTTTTTTACCACTACTGCTGATCAGTGGGGCCATTGGTAGTATCCTTGCTGATATCCCTATTGTGGTTATTTGTGTCATTTTGGTGTCTTTGGTTGAATGCTTTTTAATCTTACCAGGCCATCTGCACCATGCCCTAAAAAATCAAGCCAATAAAAAACCCTCGCGCATCCGATCAGGGTTTGATCGAGGTTTTGATAGTTTTAAAAACAGGATCTTCCGACCTGTAGTCACCTTTGCAATTGACTTTCGCTTCGTAACTTTCAGTTTAGCCATCACCGCATTAGTTTTGGCTGTGGGGCTGCTCGTGGGTGGACGTATTCAATTTGCCTTTTTCCCAAGCGTAGATGGCGACAGTATCCGGGCTAACGTGCAATTTAGTAGTGGCACGCCGGCAAGCGAAGTCGCATCCTATTTAATTAAGATAAATGATGCTTTGCTTGAGACTGAAGAAGAATTAGGGGGTGACCTGATCAGTGAGCAAGTAAGCTATTATGGAACAAACAAACTGCCAACGGCTGGCATTTCTAGTACTGAACAAATTGCATTACTGAAGGTTGAACTAGATAGTTCAAAAACGAGAGTTATTACTAATGCTGAATTTATAGAAATATGGAATAGCAAAATCCCCAAGGTTCCCGGATTAGAAAAGATTATTATTGATCAACCTCAATCTGGACCACCAGGCAAGCCTATTGAAGCTAATATTACAGGTGCAAACGCAACTGTAATGAAAGAAGTGGCTCTTAAACTGCAAACATCTCTTAAGCCGTTTACTGGTGTTCAAAACATTGATGACAACCTACCCTATGGAATGGAACAACTGATCTTCAATCTCACTCCAGAAGCCGCAACCCTAGGCCTCACAAGTGAATATATTGGCAGCCAACTGAGGTACGCCTTTGATGGAGTCACGGTGCAAAGTTTTTACCTAGGATCAGACGAAATTGATGTGCGCCTTATGTTGAAAGACCAAGACCGTAATCGCATTTCTACCTTGTATGCCCTTCCCATTATACTGCCCTCAGGTAACACTGTTCCTTTACTGGAGTTAGTGGAATTTAGCTCCCGCAGGGGTATTGATAAGTTCAGTAGTAGAGATGGTCAGTTAATGGTGACCGTTAAAGCAGATGTAGACGTAGGTGCAACCAACGCCAACGTGATTATTGCAGCTTTGAAGAAAGATACGATTCCAAATCTTGAACGGGAATATGGTGTGAAAATCAACTTTGGCGGGGCAAAAGAAAGGGAGAGGGGCACTTTGGGCGATATGATGACTGGGTTAGTCTTAGCCCTTATTCTCATCTACATCGTTTTAGCTTGGGTATTCGCATCTTATGCATGGCCTATTGCTGTAATGTTTACCATCCCATTTGGGTTAACAGGTGCCGTATTAGGCCATCTTGTTATGGATAGAGACCTGACCATACTGTCATTATTTGGCTTATTTGGACTGTCTGGCATTGTCATTAACAACAGTATTGTGTTGTTGTCTTTTTATAAGGGCTTCCGTGAACAAGGTATTGCCCCTAAGGAAGCTATTATAGAGGCGGCATGTCAAAGGCTGCGGGCAGTGCTGCTCACTTCAATGACTACTATTGCTGGGCTAACGCCTATTCTGTTTGAAAACTCACTACAGGCGCAGTTCCTAATCCCAATGGCAATATCAATTGTTTTTGGCTTGGCACTAGGCACGCTGCTCATCTTATTTGTAGTGCCTTCCATGATATTAATGTTAGAAAACTTAAATGCCATTCTTGCAGGCAGAAAACGCAGTACCTAAAGTGTAAACATGGCTTAAAATAGTCGCAACTGCTGCTGCGAGTCTGGGGCTTTTAATTTAAGGCCCATACCCAACAAACGCACACCCTGTCTCTGTTGCTGCGGCAGGCCGCTGTGAAATGCGGTCTGCAACAAGGTCTTAAAAAAATCTAGGTTAATCTCAACACTGGCTTGCTCTCGGGTTAATTGAGAAAAATCGGCAAACTTTAACTTCACTACGACACCTGCAACTTCATAATCTTGAGAAAGCTTATGCCATCGCTCCAGTAGTTCAGTATACAAAGGAGATAAGGCATCACTGCAGGCTTGGATATTTGCTAAGTCTTGTGTATAGGTATTTTCGACAGACACAGACTTGCGCACTCGACGGGTCTGCACGGGCCGATGGTCTTCACCGTACCTTCTTGTCGCTAAGGCTTGCCCCATGCGGCCAAATTTTTGCTCTAGTTCTAACTCACTAAAAGACCGAAGATCAGCACAGTTTTGAATGCCATGCGCAGCTAATTTAGCAGCACTTACGGGGCCAATACCTGGTATTTTTGTGACACAAAGGCGAGCACTAAACTCATCAAGCTCACTGGGTTTGACAACAAATAAGCCATTCGGTTTACGCCAGTCACTGGCCACTTTGGCAATAAACTTGTTGGGAGCCACACCAGCAGAAATAGTAATGCCAACCTCCGCCTCAACAGTAGACCTTATATCTTGCGCAATTAGGGTGGCGCTCCCACCAAACAAGGGAGAGTCTGTTACATCGATAAACGCTTCATCTAAGGATAAAGGTTCTATGGTCGTGGAGTAACGCTTAAAAATGGACATTATTTGTTGTGACACGGCCTTATACAAAGCCATTCGACCAGGCAAAATCAGCAACTCTGGGCAAGCACGAATGGCTTGAGCCGATGCCATGGCCGAGTGGACACCAAATTTTCGAGCTGGGTAGTTGCAGGTAGCGATGACTCCTCGACTATGTGCAGCGCCACCAATAGCAATCGGCCGATAGCGGTAACTCGGCACTTCGCGCATCTCTACAGCGGCATAAAAGCAGTCACAATCACAATGAATTATCTTTCGACTCATCGGCACCCTACTTAACTTTATTACTGTACATATAACCAGCATTTTACATATAATACAGAATACATCAAGTCTTGCTATACACCCGTCTAGCGCTTGCGCAGTTAAAGCGATATTATCAGAGCTGATTATTTTGGTGTTACCGAGACTTATATGAACCCACAAACACAAACAGAACTTGAAGCTGCAGCCTTTCGTAGCCTAGTTAAACACCTAGATACCCGCAAAGATGTACAGAACATTGATCTAATGATATTGGCTGGGTTTTGTCGCAACTGTATGAGCAAATGGCTGTTAGCCGCAGCTGATGAGCAAAGTGTAGCGATGAACTATGATGAAGCTAGAGAGCATGTCTATTGCATGCCTTACGGTGAATGGAAAGAATATCATCAGTTACCTGCAACTGAAGAACAAATTAAAACTTTTTCAGCCATGGAAAAAGCCAAAGAAGCAGTGAATAGTTAGTGCCATGCCTACTTCATCTAACGCCCAAAACACACGCCAACTGATGCAAGCGCTTGAAGAAAAGATAAAACTACTAATCAGCCAAAATTTAGTTATGAGCCTAGAAATTGCCCAATTAAAGCAGCAAAATGACCATTTGATGACCCAACTGAGGGAACAAGATGGCCCCACTGAGACAATAATTCATCCCTAGGAGATACTTTCTGCTGACAAATATTGGCACATTCTTGCGCCAGCATGGAGCGCTAGCTGGATTGGTTTTATTGCTTGTGGGTGCTTTTCTGCTTAAGAATGCAGAAAAGACGGACCATCCATCTGAACTCAGCTCAGCCACTAACACTTGGGGGCTCTCTAGTGCGAACGTGGCAGCGCGCATTAGTCAGGCGATTGAGTCTACCTTTGACACCAAGGTAGAACCCATACCGGATTTTTTAGCTATTACTGATGTAAAATTAAAAAAGACAACTTTTTTTAATTATTTGAAGAAGCTGACAACAGTAGCAAATTACAAAATTCTTCAACTTCGTGCTGAAATTAAAGGTATGAATCCCCAGCGTCTGACACACCAACAGACCCAATTGCTTAATCGCTTATCCAAAACATACAAAATAAAAGTGGCAGAGCCTATTGAGCAAATCGATTTACTGTTGCACAAGGTGGGAATCATACCCGCGTCCTTAGTGCTGGCCCAAGCGGCTAATGAAAGCGCATGGGGGACCTCTCGGTTTGCAATTCAGGGTAATAATCTTTTTGGTCAGTGGTGTTTTAGTTTGGGCTGTGGCCTAGTTCCAAACGGTCGCCCTGTTGGAGCAAATTATGAAGTACGCAAGTTTAAAGACCCACAGGCATCTGTAGATGCCTATATGCGTAACTTAAACCGTCATGGCAGTTATGCAAATTTGCGTGATATTCGAGCATGCTTAACTAAGCACTCTGAAACAGTCACGGGTCGAGCCTTATCGGCTGGATTAATCAAGTATTCAACGCGTCGTGCAGACTACATAGATGAAATAAGATCAATGATTCGTGTTAATAAACTAGAAGCTTGGCAAAAAACTTGGTGGGGTAATAACAATCAACATCCGTGCAGCAAGTTGGTGCAGTTTGAACGTCCAAAAGTGGCTACAGAAGACCCTGTTCATGGTATCACTCAGCCTAGTAACAATTAATAAACTAAGTTCGTAAGTCAGATTAATAAACTAAATTAATAAGCTAGCTTTTTAGGGCCTAGTGAAATGAATTGAAGATTAACTCAAGATTTACTGAGAATGAAAAAAACATGCTCATGATGCTCATCACTACTCATAGATGAAGACGGAAAGGCGCTGGGCTGTCGCTGGACCTTACAATAACTTAAATAACCTGTCGAAAAAAACGGGCATGTTTGAGCATACTAATGGTCAGAGGTCTTGAACTAACCAGTAAACAACCCGATATACTTTAGGTATGAAAGGCTACAAGTGTTTAGCCTTCCATCAAAACAGGCAGCTAATAAATGAGTTTAGAATGGCTTTTAGTACTTTTGTTACTGGGGATGATTTACTGGTGGGATACCAGTGCGGCCAAGGATCAGGCGCGATTGGCTGCAAAGCAACAGTGCGAGCTACAAGACCTGCAATTGCTTGATGACACTGTTGCCCTTAAAAAAACTCGTCTTAAACGTGACCGTCGCGGACACATCTCATTTTTGCGACAGTTTACTTTTGAATTCAGCAGTGACGGTGAACAAAGAACTCAGGGGGAATTGCATTTACTGGGGAAAAAAATGACTCACCTGCATCTGGAAGTGCATCGAATACACTAGATTACGCCACAACCCTAGAGTTTAACCACCACTCTGCTAGAATGGCGTTCCACAAGGTCGTATCATTATCCATTTTGAGGAATATCTAGTTGTCGAATCTACCAGTCATCATTGGTTTTGGCGGAATAAATGCCTCTGGTCGAACCTCTTCCCATCATGGTTATCGCCGCCTCGTTCTCGATCACTTAGATACCCAAAGCCGGCTCGACACTCTCACTGATTTAGCGACATTAACCAATAAAGCAACTTTTTATAATGGTCTTTATTACTTAGCTGGTGAAGCAAAAGGATTGACTCAGGCACAGTTAACAGAGCAACTAGGTGACCAGGTCAAGGACGCAACTCTGATCCGGCCAATCCGAACTGAAGCCTACGATGTGGAAAAACTAGTACTGAACAAAGTGGCACAAATAGTGCCTGCGTCTGGTGATTGCACTTGTATTCGCATGCGCAAGCGCCACTTGCCCAATCAGCTACCAGATAATTGGCAAGTAAGCCAGATCGATGGTGACACGGTCGAAGTCACCATAAGTGGCGCATTCACAGCTATTTTGCCAGATACCAAGCGCGCGCCAGTAAGTGCCGCAGGCCAGCTGCCCGATGGCTTTGATCCCAGTTCTCTTTATCAGTCACGTAACCACCCTCGTAATTTACAAATGACCGTATTTGGTGCGTCTGATGCTCTTAGTTCCACTGGTATTGCTTGGCAAATTATGCAAGATCATGTGGCACCAGATCGTATTGCTGTCTACGCAAGTAACTCCATTGGTCAGTTAGATGAAGCTGGTTTTGGTGGTTTATTAAAAAACCCGAGTACTGGCAAGCGCATCACTTCAAAGCAAATGCCGTTGGGTTATGGTCAAATGCCCGCTGATTTTGTTAACGCTTATTTATTAGGTAGTGTTGGCGCGGTCGGCTCTGCCCTAGGCGCATGTGCAACGTTTTTATATAACCTGCGAAATGCTGTTGAAGATATTAAAAGTGGGCGCCGTGATTTGGTCATCGTTGGGGGCAGTGACGCACCCATTACACCAGAGGTTATGGAAGGTTTTCGCACCATGGGTGCCCTCGCTGAAGACCATGAGTTATGTGCTTTAGATGGTAGTAATGAGGCGGATTTACGTAGGACTTCTCGGCCATTCTCTACTAACTGTGGTTTTACTATGGGCGAAGCCTCCCAGTGGATTGTGCTCACCAGTGATACTTTAGCACTCGCGCTTGGCGCCCAAATTCATGGCGCTGTGGCAGGTGTATTCGTCAACGCAGATGGCCATAAAAAGTCAATATCAGCCCCAGGCATCGGTAATTATGTGACCTTAGCTAAGGCCGCAGCCCTAACAGAAAGCATACTCGGTGCTGAATCATTGCGCCATCGTTCTTGTGTGCAGGCCCACGGCACCAGTACGCCCCAAAACCGCATTACTGAATCTCACGTTATCAATGAAACGGCTAAAGCCTTTGGGATAAAAGATTGGAAAGTTGCTGCGGTTAAAGCTTACCTAGGTCATTCTCAAGGCACAGCCGGTGGTGACCAACTTGCTGTGTCATTAGGCTTATGGCGCTACGGCATTTTGCCAGGTATCGCTACCATAGATCATGTTGCAAGCGATGTGCATGATAGCCATCTAGCAATTCAAGCAGCGCACCATGAAGTGGGCGCAGAGGGTATCGACACAGTACTGCTGAATTCGAAAGGTTTTGGTGGTAACAATGCCAGTGCAGTATTAATGGGCCCACATGTGGCTAATCGACTCATGATTAAAAAGCATGGGCTTAAAGCCATGGAAAATATGCGCTCAGCCCAAGAGAAACATACTCAGGCTGCCAACGATTATGACCTCCAAAGTATGCGTGGATTATCAAATCCCACTTATAAATTTGGTCATAACGTTTTAACTGGTGAAGATTTGCTTATCAATCGCCATCAAATTGTTATTCCTGGGTATGCCAAAGCCATCGATTTATCAGTTAGCAACCCATTTGAGGACATGTGCTAGCCTGCCCTGTTCAATAAACTACTTCTGCAGATTTCCATGCTGTTAATTAATTCTTAACGCATCTAATGTGTTCTTTACCGTCTGCATAGCAATCTCAGATAAGGATTCACTTCGCAACTCGGCCAACACCAGCAATACTCGAGGCAGCATATCAGGTCGATTGGGCTGACCTCGCTCTTGCCCAGCCATAGGCATATCTGGCGCGTCTGTTTCTAACACCATATCTGTCAATGGCAATGCTTGGGCCAAGCGCCTCATAGCTTGAGCCCGCTCATAGGTTAGGTTGCCGCCTATGCCTATTTTAAACCCCAAATGAGTAAACTTTTCAGCTTGTTGCAGGCTGCCACTAAAGCCGTGCACAATACCGCCTTGGTTAAATTTTAACTGCCGTAACAACTGACCTAAGCGATCATTAGCCTTACGGCTATGAATAATAAGAGGGAGCTGGGTGTGTTGAGCAAGCTTAACCTGAGCAACGAACCAGGCTTCTTGATGCTCTATAGAAAAGCCCTCAAGTGACATGTCCAAAGCAAAGTCTAGTCCAATCTCCCCTATAGCTAAAGGCTTATGACGTTCAATGGCCGCAGTCAACACTGTAAGGTGCGCTTGGGTATGTTGATTACTAAAGTAAGGATGAAGACCCAGGGCTAAGTGCCAACTTGGGTATTGTTCACAAAGAGAGATTTGACGAGCAAATGAAGATTCCTTAGTGGCAGGCACCACTAGTTGTGTGACACCTTGGTCAAGGCAGGATTGCCATAAATGGGGTTGCAGACTTTGTAAGCGAGGGTGATCCCAATGACAGTGACTGTCAATCAACTGATGCATTAAACCCCCTCATTGTTTAATAACTGCGATTAATGTTCCCGCGTCGCACGGAAACGAATGTCTGGCCAACGTTCTTCCGTTAGACTCAGGTTGACCCGAGAAGGCGCCAAGTAGGTGAGGTGTCCACCGCCGTCAATAGCCAAATTCTCTGCTGCTTTACGCTTAAATTCATCCAGCATTTTATGGTCATCACATTCAACCCAGCGGGCTGTATTTACGCTGATCGGCTCATAGATACATTCTACTTTATACTCATCCTGCAGGCGGTAAGCAACGACTTCAAACTGCAGAACACCCACAGCTCCAACGATCAGATCATTATTTTTCCCTGGCATAAACAGCTGGGTAGAGCCTTCTTCAGATAATTGCTGCAAGCCTTTTTGTAACTGCTTCATTTTTAGCGGATCCTTCAATCGCACTCGCTGAAACAGTTCAGGAGCAAAATGAGGAATACCTGCAAACTTTAGATTCTCTCCAGCGGTGAAGGTGTCACCAATCTGAATAGTGCCGTGATTGTGCAAGCCAATGATGTCACCAGGCCATGCCTGCTCAACATTGGAGCGTTCACCCGCCATAAAGGTGACTGCATCGGCAACTTTAACATCTTTACCTATGCGCACATGGCGCATTTTCATGCCGCGCTCATAACTACCTGAACAAATACGCATAAACGCAATACGGTCTCGGTGTTTAGGGTCCATGTTGGCTTGTATTTTAAACACAAAACCAGTAAATTTAGGCTCTATAGCCTCAACCACCCGTGCCCCTGCATTTCGAAACTTTGGCGCTGGGGCCCACTGCACAAAATAATCCAGCATTTCACGTATGCCAAAGTTAGATAAAGCCGTGCCAAAGAAAACTGGGGTTAGCTTGCCCTCTAGGAATAACTGCATGTCGAATTTATGGCTCGCACCCCGCACCAATTCAATTTCGTCTTTAAGTTCATCTAATAATTCTCCCAAAAACTCTGCGGCTTCATCAGATTCCAAGCCTTCAATTTGGATGTCCTCTGCAATGGTATGTCCCTGCCCTGGCGTGAATACATGCAGGGTATCTGTGTAAAGATTATAAACACCTTTGAAGCGTTTACCCATGCTTATAGGCCAAGTGATCGGCGCACAAGCGATGTTGAGTACATCCTCTACTTCATCTAAAACCTCAATTTGTTCACGAACTTCACGGTCCATTTTATTAACGAAAGTGAAAATAGGGGTGTCTCTTAAGCGGCACACCTCCATCAGTTTAACGGTTCGATCTTCCACACCTTTGGCGCCATCAATTACCATCAGCACAGAATCAACTGCCGTTAAAGTCCGATACGTATCCTCAGAAAAGTCTTCATGCCCTGGAGTGTCCAAAAGGTTAACGGTGCGTTCTTGATAGGGAAACTGCATCACGGATGAAGTCACAGAAATCCCACGTTGCTGTTCCATTGACATCCAATCAGATGTCGCCTTTTTATCACCTTTCTTACCCTTCACTGATCCAGCGGTTTGAATGGCTTGGCCAAAAAGGAGAAGTTTTTCAGTAATGGTGGTTTTACCCGCATCTGGGTGGGAAATTATGGCAAAGGTTCTTCGTGTTGCCACTTTTTCTGCAATCAAGTTGGACATAGTTGTTAAAATCTGTGGGAGTATGAGGTGGCACTCGGAGGCGAGCCTAGAATAGTCTCTATTGTCGCTGATTAGCGCCCCATCCTCAATATAAAACGCTCTAAGATTGATCAATAAATAACCAAAAACCCATCAACTCATTGAGAAATAGTGTAAATTTACATATACTATGCCCGCTTCTACGCCCTCCCTAATATTAGGAAATACCATGTTCGATCTCGCAAGCCGCGCCCCGGCTAATGCAAAAAATGACATACTCTCCGGCCTTACAGTCGCTCTTGCATTAGTACCTGAGGCCGTTGCTTTTGCTTTTGTCGCTGGCGTAGATCCTTTGGTTGGCCTATATGCTGCATTTATGGTGGGTTTAATCACTGCCGTCATTGGCGGTCGTCCGGGAATGATTTCTGGAGCTACCGGCGCGTTGGCAGTGGTCATGGTCGCTTTGGTTGCAGATCACGGTGTAGAGTACCTATTTATTACGGTCGTCTTAATGGGCATCTTACAGGTCTTAGCGGGAGTTTTGAGACTGGGTAAGTTTATCCGCATGGTGCCCCATCCGGTCATGTTAGGATTTGTGAATGGTCTGGCGATTGTCATATTTTTGGCTCAACTAAGCCAATTTAAATTTATGGATGATAATGGTAGCTTACAGTGGTTAGAAGGCACCCAACTTTATTTATTACTTGGCCTTATTGCCCTGACCATGGCCATCATTCACTTTTTACCTAAATTCACCCGAGCCGTGCCGTCGTCCCTAGCTGCTATTTTAGTGGTGACCATTTTAGCCGTGAGCTTGAATTTGGATACCCGTTCGGTAGGTGATATTGCTTCTATTGCCGGCGGCTTACCAAGCTTTCATTTACCTCAGGTACCTTATACCTTAGAAACCCTTATTATTATTTTACCCTACGCTATTATTTTAGCAGCGATTGGTTTAATTGAATCATTGTTAACCCTGACTCTAGTGGATGAGATTACTGGCACTCGGGGTCGAGGAAATAAAGAATGTGTGGGCCAAGGTGTGGCTAATACGGTAACGGGTTTGTTCGGTGGTATGGGTGGTTGTGCCATGATTGGCCAGAGCATGATCAACGTTAACTCAGGTGGTCGTGGGCGCCTGTCTGGTATTAGTGCTGCCCTCTTTTTATTGGCCTTTATTTTAGTTGCATCGCCTCTTATTGAGATGATTCCAGTGGCCGCTTTAATTGGTGTTATGTTTATTGTAGTGGTCGGTACCTTCGAATGGTCCAGCTTCCGAATTTTGAGAAAAATACCCAAATCAGATGCCTTTGTATTAATCCTAGTTTCTGGCGTGACTGTCATCACTGATCTTGCTATCGCGGTGGTCGTGGGGGTTATTTATTCAGCCTTAGTATTTGCGTGGAAGCATGCCAAACATACACAAGTTACCTATAAAGATGTCGATGGTAGTCGCATCTATTATTTGCGAGGGCCTATCTTCTTTGGCTCAGTGCAGAATTTCTTAGAATTATTTGACCCAAAACAAGACCCAGATGATGTGATTATCGATTTTGAGCGGTCTCGAGTGGCTGACCACTCTGGTTTGGAAGCCATCGATACCCTAGCCGAACGCTATTCGCGCGCAGGTAAAACCCTCCATCTGCGCCACCTCAGTGCAGAGTGTAAGATACTCCTTTCTAAGGCTGGCAACATGGTAGAACTCAACGTCATCGAAGACCCAGACTATAAAATTGCTACCGATGTTTTAGGCTAAACACCCATGCATCTTCGCGCATACCATCAACGCCAAGGTAATAATCTTGGCGTTTTTGTTTGCACTCAAAACCCATCGACTGATATAAATTAACCGCAGCTTGATTGGAAGGGCGCACTTCCAAAAATAACTCTGTTACCCCTCGAGAACCTAACTCATTAGTCGTTGCTTGCAGTATTTTTCGACCCCAACCCAAGCCTCTAAAAGGCTCATCCACCACAATATTTTGCACATCAGCTTGGTCGAGCACGTAACTCGCTACGACGTAAGCAATAGCAACACGCGTCTTGTCATCAATACCTACGTTAACCAGACAAGTGCCCCTTAAACTAGCTTGCAAAACACCTGTGAGCTGTTTTTTTGACCAAGGTGTTTCGTGATAGCCTAATTTGAAGGCGAGGATCTGATCAATATCACTTTCGACTAAAGACCGAATCAACATCACTAATTAACCTATTTTTTCCGTCAAAAGTAATGGTTGTAGATGTTTCCAGGTCTCCGCTTTTAGACTAGGAACAGCTAATAGTTGATGCAGGCTATGACTGAAAATAGATGGTATGGTCATATCAGACAGTTCAATGTAGCCACTGTCACCTAAGCTCATATCAGCCTTAAGCAATTGCATGGCCGCGGGCCCCATGACTAGGAGCGCACTACATGGCTGTTCCTTGAGTAACTTTAGCAGACTATATTGAAGCCCACTTTGAGCGCCTGTTAAAGAGTGGTCCCCATGGGGGCCAGGCACCAAGGGCCAGTTAAATTCCATAGAGGCTGCAGGCATGGTTTGCCTGGTAGACTCTTTTAACATTGGCCTTAAGGCATTAACTATCGATGTCTGTAGCCGCTGAATTGGGCTACTCATGGTTGCGCCCTCGTGGGCAGGGATGTCGTTAACGACTAAAACGCCATTGGCATACCAAGATAACCCTAGGTGCAGCGCTGCAATCCAGTCTGATGCCAATGAAGGCGATGAGGGCAAACTCTCTGAGATTAATTGAGTTCTATCTGGTTGCAGTTGCGCCTCCAGTTTCTGTGATGCACTTGTATACTCCATGGTTTCTGGTGATGAACTAAGGGAGTGCAAGGCACCAGCGACTGCAGCAGCTTGTATCTGACCCGGGATCAGAGCTTGCTCTTGGCTTAGGTCAAATTTTTGTGGCTCTGTCGCTGGCAATGTTGCTGGTAATACGACTGGGGCTTTGGCAGCAGTTGGCAACGCTGAGGCTTTAGGTGCTATCTTTGCAGTTGCTATCTCTGCAGACCACAGTTTTGCACTGACCAAACAATGGCTGTTGTCTTGTTGCCACGATACAGCATTAGCTTGGCTAGCCACCAGTGAGCTTGTTGGCAGCCAACTCGTAATACCGAGTGCCTTCAAATATTGAAGCCGCTGAACCTCTTCAAGTGACGGGTAAGTGACCATAAATTATCCTAAAACCTCAATATATGTTGGTATCGATTTGAGCGTATGCTAATGATATCTTAATCGTACACTAGCCCCAAAATGACTCATATTGATCAATTCTCATACAAAGTTGGAAACATCTTACCACTCAACTCATCTCCATTTTGATAGCCGTTAGCCTCCATGATGGTCCTTTCTGCTTGGGCGCAAGCTCCTCGATACCCAACCTTGGATCCTTCTTTTGCCATTCTTAAGGTATATCGATGCACGTTCTTACCTGGCATCACTTGATTGAGACTCCCATGGCGGGTGCGCATATCAAAAAAAACACAATCGCCTAATTCAAAATCCCATGCAAGAAACTCATAGTCTTGTTTATTGTTCAGTATGTCTGGCGTGAGGTGATAGGATTTGCTATTCACTTCTCCAGCTTCCCCATCTTCTTGATGGCCGTCTTTAAAACGGGTTCTTAAAAATAACTTATTCCAAAGGTGTGATCCTTTAATCCAAGCAATGCCCTCATGCTTTTTTACCGAGCCAAGCGGCAACCAAAGGACACACATAGATCCTTCAAAATCAAAGTATGAAATATCATGATGAAAGGGTGCTCCAGACTTAGAACCAGCTTCCCTAAAAAACCAATTATCCATGACTAAATTGATTTTTTTTGCACTCAGTAACTCAGCTGCAATTTTTGCAGCAGGCGATTGAAAGACAAAGTTCTCAAAGCCTTGATGGCAGTCCCAAATCCAAAAGTCTTCAAAATACCCAGGGGCATCGTCATCCTTGGTATGCCTAGCAAAGCGTGGGCTTGGATGCTTCATGTTGGCATCTATGCCATGGGTTAATTCTTCGATCCATTGAGACGAAAATTTGCCTTTTAGGAAAACTGCTCCATCGACTTTAAACTGATCAATTTCATGCTGGGTTAGAATATCAGTAATGGGCATACCTTTTCATTATTTAGCGATTCAACGCCTAAAGTCTATATAAGGTGACTTCTTATGGTTAGATTGCACATGCCATATCTTGGCCACAACACATGGGAGATTTTATCTTTCCATGGTCATTGGGACATCTAGAAACCTGAACCTCAGTGCCATCATTGAGGGCAAGCATACCGTTTACTAATGGTGCATCGCATTTAGCACAAGTTGCGTTCACCGCCATTTCACAATGATTACATTCGTATGTTGCCATGTTACCCTCCGTTGAAATTACTGCGCCATTTATTAAAGCAATAATTAAATTTAATAAACCCAATGGTAATCCAAGTCTTTGCCTTGAATTTGTTATATGGGGTCCAAGCTAGCCTAAGTCAGTAATAGAGACTTTGACCCACATCGCTGCTTTCAGTCAAATCAAAAATAAAGCTAATTATTGTAGGTCTGGGCAAATTTTTGGTCTAAACTAAAACCTTGACCTTGCCATCTAATATAGCCTTTAGCTCTTTCCCTAGCAATAGAAATAGATGCCCCAAACCTCATTAAAAAGGCCTAACAAAGTTATGCAAAAGAATGATGATTTTGAGTTTGATAAGATTATTGAACGCCACAATACTAATTCTTTGAAGTGGGAAAAATACGCCCTTCAAGACATCATACCCCTCTGGGTGGCAGACACTGATTTCAAAGTTGCTCCCGTGATCCAAGCAGCCATTGAAGCCCGCAAAGATCATGCAATCTATGGTTATACTCGGGCTAATCAACAGTCTAACCAAATGGTAGCTGACTATTATCAGGTCAAGTATGGCTGCCACGTTAAGGCAGAGTGGGTTGTTTGGATCCCAGGTGTGGTCGCTAGCTTATCCCTCGCTATTCGCAGTTTATCAAAGCACCATGATCAGGTACTCACCCCCGATATTGCTTATCCTTATTTCCATAGTACGCCCTTAGCTTCTGGCAAACAGGATAACCACCTTGCCATGTCTTATGATCAGGGCCGTCTCCGAGTAGATCTTGAGGCGCTTGAAAACCATGACGCACAGGCTGCCCGCGTGATGTTATTTTGTAACCCTCAAAATCCTGGTGGGGCCGTCTATACCCAATCTGAACTAAAGCGCATCGACTCCTATTGTGAAACCAATCAACTGGTCCTAGTATCTGATGAGATTCACGCAGATATTATTCTGGATGAAGATAAATTTCATGTGCCCTACCTCAGTGTCAGCGATCATGCATTGCAGAACTCTATCACCTTAGGTGCTGCCAGTAAGGCCTTCAATATTGCGGGCCTGGCCTGTTCATGGGCTGTTATTGCTAACCCGAGTATTCGCCAAGCTTTCGTCAACGAAATGCACGGCATTGTCTCTGAGATAAACCCATTCGGTTATACTGCTACCCTTGCTGCTTTAGCTCATGGTGAGCCCTGGCTTACCGCGATGAATAGCTATCTGCGTGCCAATAGAGACTATCTTATAGCCGAATTTTCCCTGCTACCAGACATTGATATGTTGCCCCTCGAGTCTACATTTTTAGCTTGGCTGGACGTGTCTAAGTTACAATTAAAAGACCCATGCAAGTTTTTTGAAAAGGCTGGGGTAGGTCTATCTCCAGGTAGAGATTTTAACGATGCTAATTATTTAAGACTTAATTTTGGTTGCCCACGCTCGGTGTTGGAAAGTGCCATGGCGCGGATTAAAACAGCCTTAGGCTAAGTTCTGGTAACCCGCAAACTGGTGACTTTGGAGCGCAACAACTGCTTTATGAATTGCGTCCTTATGGTCAGCCTCGAGGGCAAATCGTTGTTGGGTAAATTTACTCTTAGCTTTCTTATCTAATTGTTGCCATTGTTCGTTAATAGGCATGTGCTCTGTGGCACTAAACACCAAAGCGATTACAGAAAACTCATCCTGAGTTAGCAAATCAGGCTCAACCTGTTCCACTAATTGTTTTAAACGAATACAACCTTCGGTATATTCGCATTGCTTATCTTTCATTGCACTTGCAATCACAGCAATACTTTCTACACGATGCTGATACTGTTTTTGAAGCATCTCCTGGAGTGCAAGTATGCGTGCCTCATTGACGTTGCGAGCCTTTTTTTGGCGCATATAAAGCCAGCTCACAAGGACCAACATAGCTAGACAAAAAATCGTAAGAATGGGAATCATATAATGTGTCGACATGGTTTTAATATCTTTCAGATTTGGTGTTAATTGTAGCATAGGTTGGCTCTGTGAAAAGCCGTATTAGCCTTCTTAGATCGGTTGTAAATAAGGTTCCTTTTTCAGCACCCACTTTCTAGCATCCGTTTTCTAGCAAGCAATAAAAAAGCCCCAGTGCGTGAGCATTGAGGCTTTCTTATTAAATGAGGTGCTTGGCGATGACCTACTCTCACATGGGGAAACCCCACACTACCATCGGCGCTAAAACGTTTCACTTCTGAGTTCGGAATGGGGTCAGGTGGTTCCATCTCGCTATGGTCGCCAAGCAAAAAAGGTGAATGAAGATCAATCAATCCTACAATCAATCTACATCCTTGAATCTGTGATATCCACTGTCTAGGTCCTACATCATGCGCTTATCAAGCACTTATCCTTCGTAAACTTAATCGTACTTCTTCGCTTGTACAACGCTTTTGGCGTTATATGGTCAAGCCTCACGAGCAATTAGTATTGGTTAGCTCAACACGTTACCGTGCTTACACACCCAACCTATCAACGTCCTAGTCTTGAACGGCTCTTTAGGGACTTAAAGTCCTGTGAGATCTCATCTTGAAGGGGGCTTCCCGCTTAGATGCTTTCAGCGGTTATCCTGTCCGAACGTAGCTACCCGGCAATGCCACTGGCGTGACAACCGGAACACCAGAGGTTCGTTCACTCCGGTCCTCTCGTACTAGGAGCAACTCTTCTCAAATCTCAAACGTCCACGGCAGATAGGGACCGAACTGTCTCACGACGTTCTAAACCCAGCTCGCGTACCACTTTAAATGGCGAACAGCCATACCCTTGGGACCGGCTTCAGCCCCAGGATGTGATGAGCCGACATCGAGGTGCCAAACACCGCCGTCGATGTGAACTCTTGGGCGGTATCAGCCTGTTATCCCCGGAGTACCTTTTATCCGTTGAGCGATGGCCCTTCCATTCAGAACCACCGGATCACTATGACCTACTTTCGTATCTGCTCGACGTGTCTGTCTCGCAGTTAAGCATGCTTATGCCATTGCACTAACCTCATGATTTCCGACCATGATTAGCATACCTTCGTGCTCCTCCGTTACTCTTTGGGAGGAGACCGCCCCAGTCAAACTACCCACCACACAGTGTCCTCGATCCGGATTACGGACCTGAGTTAGAACCTCAAACATACCAGGGTGGTATTTCAAGTTTGGCTCCACTGAGACTAGCGTCCCAGTTTCAAAGCCTCCCACCTATCCTACACAAATAGGTTCAAAGTTCACTGTGAAGCTATAGTAAAGGTTCACGGGGTCTTTCCGTCTAGCCGCGGATACACTGCATCTTAACAGCGATTTCAATTTCACTGAGTCTCGGGTGGAGACAGTGTGGCCGTCGTTACGCCATTCGTGCAGGTCGGAACTTACCCGACAAGGAATTTCGCTACCTTAGGACCGTTATAGTTACGGCCGCCGTTTACCGGGGCTTCGATCAAGAGCTTCGCCGAAGCTAACCCCATCAATTAACCTTCCGGCACCGGGCAGGCGTCACACCGTATACGTCCACTTTCGTGTTTGCACAGTGCTGTGTTTTTAATAAACAGTCGCAGCCACCTGGTATCTTCGGCCGCCAACAGCTTAGGGAGCAAGTCCCATCACCATCAGCGGCGTACCTTCTCCCGAAGTTACGGTACCATTTTGCCTAGTTCCTTCACCCGAGTTCTCTCAAGCGCCTTGGTATTCTCTACCTGACCACCTGTGTCGGTTTGGGGTACGGTCACTCAATATCTGATGCTTAGAAGCTTTTCCTGGAAGCATGGCATCAACCACTTCAGTCCTAATGGACCTCGTCATCACGCCTCAGCCTTAAAAAATCCCGGATTTACCTAAGATTTAAGCCTACACGCTTAAACGCGGACAACCAACGCCGCGCTGGACTAGCCTTCTCCGTCCCTCCTTCGCAATATTGAGTGGTGCAGGAATATTAACCTGCTTCCCATCGACTACGCTCTTCAGCCTCGCCTTAGGGGCCGACTCACCCTACCCTGATTAGCATTGGATAGGAAACCTTGGTCTTCCGGCGGGGGAGCTTTTCACTCCCCTTATCGT
>NZ_CP159829.1:0-42500 GCF_047730065.1 Candidatus Njordibacter sp. Uisw_058 | reverse complement strand
CGTTTTTTGCAGATTTCTTTACAGGTTGCTTTGCCACTTTTTTATCAACATCCAGTGTCGACTTCTCTACAGCTTTTTTTGTAGGTTTCTTTGCAGGTTTTTCTTCAGCGTCTTGAGTCGGTTTCTTTACAACTTTTGCTGCCGTTTTTTTCATAGGTTTTTTTGCTGGTTGATTTTCTTGTGCGGCAACTACGGGGGCTTCCATAATATCTGTTTCTGCCTGTAATTCAGCCATCCTGTCTTCAATGGCTTTACGGTTCTCATCCGCCTTCTTACGAATTTCGTCAACCCTTAGCTCATCCTGTATCTCTTTTTGTACGCCACTGACAGTACGCTTTATTTTTCCTACCCATAAACCAATAGTCCGCACAGCAACGGGCATACGTTCTGGGCCAAGTATCAACAAGCCAATCACAGCGACGAGTACCAGCTCTGTAAAACCAATATCAAACATAAATTTGGCCGCTATTTATCAGTTTTTGCTGATTCTTTTTCAGCAGTAGTGTCAGCAGAGGTGTCTGCACTAAAACTAGCATCTTGCTTGTCGTCAATCGCTTTGGGCTCTTCAGTACCATCTTTCATAGCCGACTTAAACCCTTTGACCGCCTTACCTAAATCACCACCAATGTTTCTTAGTTTCTTACTGCCAAATAGCAACAAGATAATGGCCAAAACGATCACTAACTGCCAGATACTGATTCCACCTAAACCCATGAGACTCTACTCCTTATTAATAAATTACTGGCTACGATTAGCCTTTTCCACTAAACCCGACAAATTGAATCGCCGCTCCAGCTCTTTTAAAACTGCGGTATGATCTTCGCCAAGGTGCGATAGCATTACCAAGCAATGGAACCATAAATCTGCGGTTTCAGCAATGACGGCTTTAGTCGTACCCAGATCTTGCGTATCTTTTGCAGCCAAGATCACTTCTGTGGTTTCTTCACCAATTTTTTCCAATATTTTATTTAAACCCTGGGCGTGCAAACTAGCCACGTAGGATGATTCAGGCGGCGCCTGCTTGCGCTCCTGCAGCACCAACTGCAGCGCGTTCAATACATCACTCATGGGTATAAATCTCCTTTGGGTCTTTTACTACTGCCACCTCTTCAAGCCATTGGCCATCATGCAAACGCTTAAAAAAACAATGGGGACGTCCGGTATGGCACGCAATACCACCCATTTGCTCGACTTTTAATAAAATGACATCAGCGTCGCAGTCTAAGTGGAGGCTATGTAACTTTTGCACATGTCCTGACTCTTCACCCTTGCGCCAAAGGCGTGCCCTTGACCGCGACCAATACACCGCCCGCTGCTCTTGCTGCGTTAACTTTAAGGACTCTTGGTTCATCCAAGCCATCATCAAAATTTGTCCCGTTTTATAATCTTGGGCAATAGCAGGCACCAAACCTTTATCATCCCACAGAATGTGGTTTAACCAGTCGTCAGCAGACATCAGTGATTACCTCTATTCCATAATATCAAGATACCAATAAAGCCTAACACGGCACTTACTGGAGCTACCCACACCTGATCTGCTAAGGGTATAGGATGCAACGCAGCAGCCGCCAGCACAAGAACTAAACCGATTAGACCACTCCAATGTCCTTTTGACTTGGGGGCTTTTGTGACCGTTGCAGTGACTGGCAAAGAGCGCGCCGACTGTTGCAAGGCATCGTGCACTAAGCCAGGCAAATAGGGTAACTGTTGAGCTAGGTCTGGCCACTCTTGCTTAAGCTGCCGGTAAACTTGTTTGGGACTCACTTGGCGCTTGAACCATTCTTCCAGAATCGGCTGGGCGGTCTCCCATAAGTTCAATTGTGGGTACAACTGACGACCTAAGCCTTCTATGTTGAGCATTGTTTTTTGCAGTAGAACCAGCTGTGGCTGAACCTGCATATTAAATCGGCGAGCCGTTTGGAATAAACCCAATAGTACTTGAGCAAAAGAAATCTCAGCCAAGGGTTTCGAAAAGATGGGCTCACTCACGCCCCGAATTGCCCCCTCAAACTCGTGCACTTTGGTGTCTGCGGGCAGCCATCCACAGTCCACATGCAACTGAGCAATTTGTCGATAATCACGGTTGAAAAAAGCCAACAAAATACGTGCTAGATAGGTTTGATCTTCTTGTGAGAGGCTGCCAACAATGCCAAAATCGACAGCCATATATTGGGGGTCGTTGGGCAGCGACGGATTCACAAAAATATTGCCTGGGTGCATGTCAGCATGAAAAAAACTATCACGAAACACTTGGGTGAAGAAGATTTCGACACCTCGTTTAGCTAGTTCTTGTCGGCTAATGCCTGCTTTTTCAATCGCCGCAATGTCACTAACAGGCACACCATAGATGCGTTCCTGAACCAGTACTGAAGGATTACTCAAATGCCAATACATTTTAGGGATATACAAAAGGTTAGAGTTTTCAAAATTGCGCCTGAGTTGACTCGCATTACCCGCCTCACGCTGCAAATCAAGCTCATCTAAAATGGTCTTTTCATATTCATCAATAACGTCATGCAAGCGCAGACGCCTGAGATCGGGAACCGCCACGTTAATCACTTTGGCCACTAAGCGCATTAATTTTAAATCCCGTTCTATAGTGCGTCTAATTCCAGGGCGAATGATCTTCACAACAACCGCTTCACCACTGATTAAGCGCGCACTATGCACCTGGGCAACAGAAGCAGAGGCTAGGGGTTCGTCATCAAATTCTGCAAAGGCATCAACCACAGTTTGCTTTAAAGCTTGCTCGATTAAGCGCTTAGATTGCTGACTGTCGAAAGCGGGAACTTTATCCAGTAAGGTAGCCAACTGTTCAGCTAATTCGTCATCTAGCATATCCCTACGCGTGGATAACAATTGGCCAAATTTAACAAACACAGGGCCTAAGTCAATTAACGCTAAACGCAGACGCTGGCCCACGCTACCTCGCACAGGCACCAGCAAACGCCATGGCATACACCAAAATATTAGCCTGACTGGCAAGGGCAAAGAATAGCCTAATAAAGGCACATCTAGACGATAGCGGATGATCACTCGAAGAATCGAGAAGCTGCGAAAAATTGCTTTCATGGGCTCATTATATTCCCACTAATTAAGCTTTAACGCCGTAATGCAAGGCCACGATGCCACCTGTCATATTGTGGAAGCGACAGTTAACCAGGCCTGCTGCTTCCATCATGCCCTTTAGGGTGACTTGGTCTGGATGCATACGAATAGATTCTGCCAAATAGCGGTAGCTGGCTTCATCGTCCGCAATGAACCTACCAATTTTTGGTAATATGTTGAACGAGTAGGTATCATAAACCTTAGTTAGCAGTGGGTTATTTGTTTTAGAAAACTCTAACACTAACAAACGGCCACCAGGCTTCAACACGCGTTGCATTGACGCCAAGGCCTTATCTTTATCAGTCACGTTGCGCAGGCCAAAGGCGATGGTGATGCAATCAAAGCTATCATCAGGAAAAGGCAAAGCTTCAGCGTTAGCTTGTACGTAGCTGACATTACCAACCACACCTTTATCAATTAACCGATCCCGTCCTACCTTAATCATAGACTCATTGATATCAGCCAAGATGACATGACCTTCGGGCCCCACTAACTCACTAAAACGCATGGTGAGATCGCCCGTACCACCAGCTAAATCGAGCACTGAATCACCCACCCTTACACCACTCATTTCAATGGTTTGGCGTTTCCATAGACGATGAATACCCATGGACATTAGGTCATTCATAACATCATATTTCGCTGCCACAGAATGAAAGACGCCAGCCACTTGGCTTACTTTGTCGCCCATTGGAACTTCTTTAAAACCAAAATGCGTAGTCGGCTTGGGGCCTTGATCGCTCATGTGTTTGTGTGTCCGTTGCTATAATTAAGCTTGTGCTCGTTAGCCTCATTCTACCCTGCTACAATCACCTTGTCGTGACCTTAATCAAGCTTATTGGTTTTCAAGGTCTACCAGATAATCCACAACCGCAAGCATGCCTTCAGAACTACCTGCCAAAGTTGCATTCACCATATACTTGCCATTGACTAACATCGATGGCACACCTGTTATCTGTGATTGGGCGGCTAAACGATTGCCTTGGCGTATTTTATTTTGCAGATCGAATGAATCATAGGCACTATCAAAATCAGCCTTAATAACGCCATGTTCAGCAAAGAAAGCGGCTAACGCTTGTCGATTAGTCATTTTCCTTTTATCAATATGTATCGCATCATACATAGCCTGGTGAGTCTGTTCTAACACACCTAAGTTGAGCCCCACAAAATATGCCTTTGCATAAGGTTCCCAACTACGACCAAAGATTACTGGAATAGGCATAAAGCTTACATCATCAGTTTGCGCACTAGCCCACTTGTGCAACTGTGGCTCAAAACCATTGCAATGAGGGCAGGTATACCCAAAAAACTCATTCACTACGATTTTTTCAGTGTTTGACGATTTAATAGGTTTGTCTAAGACAATATAATGTGTGCCTGCTTGATACTCTGCAGCCATCGCAAATACTGGCAAACTGACTAGAGCCAATAGAGTAATAATTTTCTTCAACATGCTTGTTCTCCTGAGTGATTTTGTAGATATTTAGAGTAACGCGTTAGGCAATGGAAGAGCTTACCTTGACTCAGCCTTGACTGAGTATTGACTAAGCCTAACTGCTAACAAATAAAAAAGGTGGCCTGAGCCACCTTTTTGAATCGCTTATCTAATTATTCAGATAAGCCTTGCATGTAGCTTGCCACAGCTTCAATTTCTTTGTCGCTCAAAAGGGCAGCAACCTGCTGCATCAACTTAGCTTGGCCGTTGGTGCGGGTTTCTGTGCGGTATGCTTTGAGCTGACTAATAAGATAGTCTGCATGCTGTCCACCCACGGCTGGAAAACCAGCTTGGGCGTTACCTGCTCCTGTAGGAGAGTGGCACGCAGTGCAAGCTGCTACACCTTTTTCAGCAATACCTGCGCGGTAAATTTGACGACCCAAGTCGAGTAAATCTGGGTTAGTAGCACCCACCGTGACTTTTTGGGTGCTATAAAAGGCAGCCATGTCAGCCAAGTCTTGATCGGTACGGCCAGTCAAAATTCCCATCATTTGAGGCACATTACGAGCGCCATCGCGAATGTCTTTTAACTGATTGACCAGATACACTTCGCCTTGACCCGCTAGCTTAGGGAAACTCGGAATCATGCTGTTGCCATCAGCGCCATGGCATCCACTGCATACAGCTACTTTACCTTGACCTGACGCTGCGTCACCAGCTGCATAGGCAAAACTCATCCAGCCAAGGCCAACCATCATACATACAATCAGTTTCTTCATCGGTGTTCTCGTAAGTTTTATAAAATCAATGCTTCGACCGCGCCATTATAAGGCGCAGGTGACATGACTTCAATGACTCAGCCCCTGTCTGGGCGAAGATCCTCACTTTAGCAGGGTTTATTTTTGTAAAAATAATGTAAAATGCAGGTTAATTTAAATATGAATGCTTCCATGACCACACAACACATTAAATTCCGTTCCGCACAATTCTCCACTAGCGCGAGCAAAGTGGGTGAATGTCCCGCAGATATTGGCTCTGAAGTGGCCTTTGCTGGGCGTTCTAATGCTGGCAAATCTAGTGCCATTAATGCACTCACTCGCAACCCAAGTTTAGCAAGAACAAGTAAAACCCCCGGACGCACACAACTGCTCAACTTTTTTAACCTTAATATTGATCAATGTCGATTAGTGGACCTGCCAGGATACGGCTACGCTAAAGTCCCAGTTGCCATGCAGTTAAAATGGCGCAAGCACTTAAACCATTATTTAGAAGTTCGCGAAAGCTTATCAGGTTTAGTCTTGGTGATGGATATACGTCATCCTCTGAAAGAGTTTGATCGCATGATCATTGACTGGTGTATCGCCTCAGAATTGCCCCTTCATTTGCTCTTAACCAAAGCCGACAAGCTAAAAAATAATGGCATTATGAAGGCTAAAATGGAAGTCACAAAATGCTTGCCTGAACACCCAGAAGGCTTAATCAGTATGCAGAGCTTCTCAGCATCAAAGGGCGACGGTATTGCAGATTTAGAGCGCCAGTTGGTACTTTGGATGAAGCCTGCTTCAAATGCTGAAGGTATCGCTGAGCCGACTCTTAAAGCATTGACGTCCGACCCACTGAGTAGTTAATAGTTGGGTGAGGATAAGTTAAATCCTAACTAACTGCCAACCCAAACCTTTTTGAGCCACATCAGGCTAAGACATGATAAACATTGGGCAAAAAAAACCCTGAAGACCGAGGGGAGCAGTTTTCAGGGCGGGCGTCTATATGTTTTGTCGAAGACGCTTAGCTAGTTACATACTCAGACGGTTATTATTCCATTAAGTTCAAGTTAATTAAATTATTTTGAAATTAATTAGTGGTTAATGCGCCTGATCCCAATTGTCCCCTACCCCTACATCAACAATAAGCGGTACCAAAAGTTCGGCAGCCCCCTCCATAGCGGACTTTATTCCCACCACTAATTTATCCACTTGGCTTGCGTCTACCTCAAAAATTAATTCATCGTGAACCTGCATTGTCATACGAGCATTTAAACCACTCGACGCTAGCCATGCATCGACGCTGACCATAGCGCGCTTAATAATGTCTGCTGCGGTGCCCTGCATTGGCGCATTAATAGCTGTTCTTTCAGCAGCTTGCCTGGCGATGGCATTGCTGGCTTTAATATCTGGCAGATATAACCTGCGGCCATAAATAGTTTCGACATAACCCTGTTCTGCAGCGATCGCTTTAGTGTGGTCCATGTATTCTTGCACCCCAGGGTAGCGAGTAAAATAACGTCCTATGTAATCTTGGCTTTGAGCCCGACTAATACCCAGCTGCTTCGCCAAGCCAAAGGCCGACATGCCATAAATTAGACCAAAATTAATGGCTTTTGCACTTCTTCGCTGGTCGCTGCTCACTTGCTCCACAGTAACACCAAATACTTCAGCCGCAGTGGCTTTGTGCACGTCTTGGCCGGTAGCAAATGCGTTTAGTAAGCCTTCATCCTTGGAAAGGTGAGCCATGATACGCAATTCTATTTGAGAGTAATCAGCAGCGACCATGACTTG
The DNA here is from genome assembly GCF_047730065.1 of Candidatus Njordibacter sp. Uisw_058. Lineage (GTDB taxonomy): Bacteria > Pseudomonadota > Gammaproteobacteria > Pseudomonadales > Balneatricaceae > Njordibacter. Next base: position 35,402 of record NZ_CP159829.1, on the reverse strand, counting down.
GCCCTTAGGCACCACAAAAGCCTGCCTAATTTGACGCCCCTCAGTACTGCGGATAGGAATATTTTGTAAATTGGGATCACTAGAAGACAGCCGGCCTGTGGCTGCTACAGCTTGATGATAGGAGGTATGAATGCGACCCGTAGCAGGGTTTATTTCTAGAGGTAGTTTATCAGTATAGGTTGATTTTAGTTTACTCAGACTGCGGTATTGGAGTAATAATTTTGGCAGTTCATAGTCTTGGGCTAGTTCTTGCAACACCGCTTCGGCAGTTGATGGTTTGCCTTTAGGGGTTTTTTTGGTCACTGGTATACCCAGCTTTTCATATAGAATAGCTCCCAACTGCTGCGTTGATGACAAGTTAAAGACCTCACCAGCTAGTTCATAAGCGTCCCGCTCAAGCTCTATTAAGCGCTTGCCAATCACTTGACTTTGTTCGCCCAGCACCTTTGCATCAACCAGAGCACCAATGCGCTCCATGCGCGACAGCACTGGAACTAGTGGCCGCTCTATGGTGTCATACACTTTCCCTAAATTGGGCTCTAAGACTAGGCATGCAGAAAAATGCTGCGCCAAGCGCAAGGTAATATCTGCATCTTCAGCGGCATAGGGGCTAGCGAGCTCTATATCGACTTGGTTAAAGGTGAGCTGTTTAACCCCTTTACCCGCAATATCTATATATTTAACCGTTTGGTAATCGAGGTAATGTTGAGCCAAGGCATCCATATTGTGTCGACTAGCGGTGGAATTCAGCACGTAAGATTGCACCATGCTATCAATAATTTTTGCCTGCCACTGGATATTATAATTGGCGAGGACGTTGATGTCGTATTTTAGATTTTGACCACAAATGACTTGGGTAGCATCTTCTAGCAAAGGCTTGATGGCCACAATGAGGTCTGGGCGACTGATTTGTTCTGGCGCCCCCACATAGTCATGACCACAAGGGATATAAATGGCTGTGCCCGCTTCTATGCACAAGGAAACCCCTACCAGTTGAGCTTCCATATAGTTAAGGCTAGTGGTTTCTGTATCAAAGGCAAAGATGGTCGCCTCTTTGCAAGCTTTTAACCATGGGGCAAGATCAGCCAGAGTGGTTACTGTGGAGTAGTTTTTATGGGCCACGACTTGTGGCGTTGGGATCACTTTTTGGGGCGCCTCATTATCATTAAGGGAGGCGTGACTGGAATGATTACTCGGGTTATTACTCGGGTTATTAGTGGCGGCGTTAGAGTGACCATGGGTTATGGGAGGGCTACTGGCAGTGACACCATCTTGTATTAACACGTTAGCCCATGATCTAAATTCCAAGTCTTCATATAGGGCCAGCAAAGCAGCTTGGTCAACTGGCTTAGGTGCCATCTGATCTAGGCTCTGCTCAAGCTCAACATCTAATTTAATGGTCGTTAAGGCCTGTGATAGGGGTAAAAAATCTAAGGCATTACGCAGCTTTTCACCTATTTTCCCTCCAATTTCATCTGCCTTTTCCATTAGACTTTCTAAGGTATCATAAGCAGCTAACCACTTGACAGCCGTCTTGGGTCCCGCCCCTGGAACGCCTGGAATATTGTCCGCTGTGTCACCAACAATGGCCAAATAATCAATAATTTGATCCGGCCTAACGCCAAACTTTGTGAATACGCCCTCTTCATCGAGATAGGTATTGGTCATGGTATTGACTAAACCAACATGTGGGCTCACCAGTTGAGCCATGTCTTTGTCACCCGTAGAAATGAGTGTATCAATGCCTTGAGCTGTCGCTTGAGTGGCTAAGGTACCGATAACATCATCAGCCTCTACCCCTGGAATAATTAACAAAGGTAGTCCCATGGCATTAATAATCTGGTGGATAGGTTCTATTTGTGGGCGCATATCATCAGGCATAGGTGGTCGGTGAGCTTTATATTCCGCATACATTTTATTTCGAAATGTGGGCCCCTTGGCATCAAATACCACCACAATATTGGCATTGGCATAGTCCTTAGCCAAACTGCGCATCATGTTAACTACGCCTTTGACCGCACCTGTGGGCATGCCCTTACTATTATTTAGCGGCGGCATTGCATGGTATGCCCTAAACAAATAGGAAGAACCGTCTACTAATACAACGGGGGTAGAAACTTTTACAGTCATGATGTCTTCTCAAACAGATCTTTATAGGTATTTATGACTTAAAGAATACCATAATGAAGCGGCCTTAACTTGAATTGAAGCGTCTCTACGCGTACTATTTGCAGCCTCGTTGATGACCATTTTTAGTTTTAGAAAGTAATGATCTTATGGCTGTATACACCACCCTTAGTAGTGCGCAAGTTAGTGCTTACCTGTCGCCATTTAACCTAGGTGAACTGGTTGAATTAAGAGGTATTAGTGGTGGCATTGAAAACACTAATTACTTTGTCACGACTCAGGCCAAGGGCCAGCCGCCGCAGACCTTTGTACTTACGCTATTTGAAGACTTAGATTATGAAGAAATGCCCTACTTCATTGGTTTAACAGAACATTTGGTTGCGCATAATGTCACTGTGCCTGCCCCCTTAAGAAACGAAACCGGTAGCGCCTTGAGCCTGCTTGCGGGCAAACCCACTTTATTATTCCCACGTTTTGCAGGTGACCACCTAGCTCGCTCAGAAATTGGTAAAAACGAATGTGCCATTATGGGCCGAGAGCTGGCAAGTTTGCACCGAGCGGGTCAAGGCTTTGCTAAGCAGCGCCAAAGCCATCGTGGGCCACTCTGGTGGAACGAATTAGGCCCCAGAGCAGCGCAATGCATCGAGGGTGAAGACGCAACCATGTTGATGATGGCCATTGGTCAGTATGATGCCATGCAAAGCCAACAACCGAACTTGCCAACCGGTGTTATTCATGGAGATCTGTTCCATGACAATGCGCTTTTCAATGAAGGCAAACTCAGCGCCACCATTGATTTGTATAACGCGAGTAACGACTATTTATTGTTTGACATCGCTATCACCGTCAATGACTGGTGCATTTCAGCCGATGGCAGTATTGCACCTCATTTGTATAACGCTTTTTTAGACGCTTACGCAAACATACGAGCGTTTACCCCTTTGGAGCAGCAGTACTGGAATGCCATGCTCATCACTGCAGCGATGCGCTTTTGGCTGTCTCGACTAGAAACTTTTCACAGTCTAGATAATCATCAGCGAGAAGAGGGTGTCACTGTCTTTAAGGAGCCTGACGTTTTCAGAGACATTTTAAGGCACCGCATGCAGAAGTTTCACCAACTGCCCTAAATGTGACCATAGCCTAACTATGGCCACAGCCTAACAAGGCCTTTTGCAGGCTGGTTAAGTAAGTCATTAGGGAATGACTTTTAGTGGCTAGAATATCAATTTTAATACGCTCTACACTGGACTTGATTACAGCATTTACTAGCTTGGGTTGAGCCTCATGGTCCATCAGTATGCAGGCCACTTTGTTGTCTTTATCTAGTTGAGCAATAATTGCCAACTGTTGAGCTCCAGGCGGCTGATCATCAGCATTGGTAAAACTGGCTAAGTGTGCTAACCCAAAATAGGTCTCAAACGCACTAATACCATCGTGATAAACCAAGTAGCCTTGGTTTTTTTGGCTCATATCACGGGTACTGGCTGCAAGCTCAGCCTTGAGTTGGGTCATCTGCTGCACCCACTCTTGGCTGTTCCAAGCCCTGCCCGTATATTGTCTCAGTTGCTGCATCCCTTGTAATAAATACTCAGGACTCGTCCAGGGATGTCCACCATAATTTGAAGCTGAAAGGTCTTGATTGATAATTAATTGTTTATCATCTGGAATCTGCCTCATAACCTTGGCTAAGTAGGGTTCGATTGCGGGTCCGAACCAGACAACAAGTTCAGCCTTTTGTAAACGACGAACATGACTCGGCTTTAAACTAAAATCATGGGGCGAGACGTTAGTGGATAATAGTGGCTCATGCTTATCCCCCGTGACTTCTTTGACCATAAGGGAAAGCACATGGGTGCTGGGCAGTATGCTTATGGGGCTCACTGCGATTGCACTAGTGCACCAAAACATAAGCACTACCAACACCTGCGAGGCACAACGAGCAGCGGAAAACATAGGGGGTAACCTTAACAACGCATTAAAAATAGGCTGGCATGATATGTTGCAATATAACAATTTGTCAATTGAGACGCTTGTTTTGATAATAAAGGTCAAGCTATTCTGTTACAGTATAACAACTATTAGGCTATCAAGGTGTTCCTATGCAGGCTACCGTATTTTCACCCCACGACCATACTCACTGTGTCAGTAGCGCCATCAGCAATGCGCAAAGCCTCTGTGTTGATCGCGGTGTTAGGCTTACTCCCGTGCGCCAACGGGTGCTGGAATTAGTTTGGCGCAGTCACCAACCCATCGGTGCCTATGAACTGCTAGCTGGCTTAGTCAAAGAAGGTTTCAACTCAGCACCCCCAACGGTATACCGTGCGCTTGAGTTTTTATGCACGCAGGGTTTGCTGCATAAGTTGGAGGGCATTAACGCCTATGTGGGCTGTTGTAACCCAGACACGCCACACCAAGGGCAATTTTTACTCTGTGAAGACTGTCATCAAGCCCAAGAACTGGATAGCCAGTACATTAGCTTAGCCATTAAATTAAGTGCTGATCAGCATGGCTTTGAAATAAAAAGGCACACTATTGAGATTGTTGGCACCTGTCAGTCCTGTCTTGATAAGCCAAAAAAAGCTGGACTCTGAGTTGTGAGTGAAGCCTTGCTCACGGCCACAGATTTAGGCGTAAAGCGCGGTGATCGGTGGCTAATTAAAGATGTGAACATGGCTTTGCAAATGGGCCAAATTACCACTGTTATTGGCCCTAATGGGGCTGGAAAGTCAACGTTAGTGCGTAGTTTATTGAAATTAATCAATACTACCACCGGCAGTATTAGCTCCATCAAGGGACTTCGTATTGGCTATATGCCACAAAAATTAAAACTACAAGAGACCCTTCCCCTATCAGTCGCGCGCTTTTTAGACCTAGGCCGCCATAAGCAACACCAATTAAGCCCAAACCTATGGCATGATTTGTTGCATGAGTGCCGTGTAGAAAAACTACTTGCACAACCCATGCAGCAACTTTCTGGCGGTGAGACGCAAAGGGTGCTGCTATTGCGGGCGCTGCTGCGCAAGCCCCATTTATTGGTATTAGATGAACCCGTTCAAGGTGTTGACGTTACTGGGCAAGTGGCGTTGTATGATCTCATTGGTCAGGTTAGAGATATCTTAGGCTGCGGTATTCTTATGGTATCCCACGATTTACACTTGGTGATGGCTGCCACAGACGAAGTGATTTGTTTAAACCAACACATTTGCTGCTCTGGGCACCCAGAGCAAGTCAGCCAAGATCCTGCATTTACCGATTTATTTGGTACCCAAAGTGGTAGGAATTTAGCCTTGTATAACCACCAGCATAATCATCACCACACCAGTCATGGCGACATTATTGACGGCCAGCATCATGAGGACTGCGATCATGGCTGACTTTTTATTATGGGCTTGGTTGGGTGGCTTAATGATTGCAGCCATTGCAGGGCCTTTAGGTTGTTTCATGGTGTGGCGCCGCATGGCTTATTTTGGCGATACCCTTGCCCATGCTGCCCTGCTAGGAGTTGCATTAGGATTATTGCTGCATGTTAATGTTAGCTTAGCGGTCGTGCTGGTGTGTTTGTTGTTAGCCCTATTACTCAGCACGCTAATGCATCAACGGATGATAGCAACAGATACGTTGCTGGGTATTCTCTCCCATGCCAGTTTATCATTAGGACTCGTGAGCTTGAGCTTATTTGACCACCAAGCGATCGATTTAATGAGCTTTTTATTTGGTGACTTGCTAGCTATCGGTCAAGCAGACCTATTATGGGTTGCCTTGGCGTGTGCTTTGGTTTTAGTCATATTAGTCACCATTTGGAAACCTTTATTGGCCATTACAGTAAATGAAGAATTGGCTCAAGTTGAAGGCGTTAACGTGGCTTTGATGCGCACCTTACTTATGCTTTTGGTCGCGATAGTGATTGCTGTAGCCATGAAAGTAGTGGGTGTTTTACTCATTACGTCCTTGTTAATTATTCCCGCGGCGGCGGCCAGACGCTTATCCAATTCACCAGAACAAATGGCCTTGCTTGCGAGTTTACTTGGCATGTTGGCTGTCAGTGGTGGTTTAGCACTGTCTTGGTTTTATGACACCCCAGCAGGACCATCAATAGTGGTCATCGCCAGCGCCCTATTCTTTTTATTGTTTAGTTTGCCGCGGCCATTTAGGTCTGTTTAACGTGGTCAAACACGGGCCTCTTCAATATGCCCCCGAAGCCAAACACATGCACCAACTTTGGCTGCTTGCTTGGCCTTTAATTGTTTCTAACATTAGCGTGCCCCTGCTAGGGTTAGTAGACGCTGCCATTATGGGTCATTTAGATGACGCTCGCTATTTAGGTGCAGTGGCTTTGGGTGCTACCTTGCTGTCCTTTATTTATTGGGCCTTTGGCTTTTTACGTATGGGGACTGTTGGCCTCACGGCACAGGCCCATGGGGCCCAAGATACTCAGCGCTTGATGCAGCTACTATTTATGCCAGGTCTGCTAGCCTTGGTGATTGGAGTGGGCATAATGGCCCTACAAAGCTGGTTAATCCCTCTGGGTGTGTCGCTGATGGGGGCCAGTACGCAAGTCTCTGGATTAGCTCAAGAATATCTCACGATCCGGGTTTATAGTGCACCCGCCGTATTAGTCACCTATGTGTGTTTAGGTTGGTTGTTAGGGCGCCAAGATAGTCGTAGTCCTCTGATCTTACTGGTGGTGACTAACGTCAGTAATATCGGTTTTAACCTGTTATTTGTGGTTGGTTTTGACATGACCAGTGCGGGTGTTGCATGGGGTAGTTTGTTGGCTGATTATTGTGGCCTTTTGCTAGCCCTAACTTTAGTTTGGCGTCACTTAGCTCGGTTTAACCAGCAATTCTTCATTCAGTGGGCTGCATTTTCACCTTTGGCCAAGCAGTTAGTGCGCCTCAACAGCTACCTGTTCTTTCGAACTTTAATGCTGCTCTTCGCTTTTGCTTTTATTACCTCTCAAAGTGCGCGCATGGGCGATGATGTATTAGCCGCTAATACACTATTATTACAGTATGTAACATTACTTGCTTACGCTTTAGATGGATTTGCTTTTGCGATTGAAGCTGCCTGTGGAGAGGCTTTGGGGGCCAAAAAGCGACAGCGGTTTTATCAACTATGCTACGGTGCAGGGGTTTATTCGATCATCGTCGCTGTTGCTGCAACAGTTGGCTTTTGGTTATTAAGTGACGTTTTTATTAACCTGCTGACCTCCATTGAGGAGGTCCAAAAAATCGCCATGCAGCATGCAGTATGGGTCACATGGGTGCCCATCATTAGTGTTTGGAGCTACTTATTTGATGGCATTTTTGTGGGTGCGACCCAAGCCCAAGCCATGTTCTATTCAGTATTAGCCAGTTTAGGTGCGTTGTTGCCCCTTTGGTATCTATTGCAACCTTGGGGCAATGATGGACTTTGGTGGGCATTTTTGGGGTTTTGTGGCGTTAGAGCCTTGGTCGCCTTAGCAGGTTTCCTATGGCTCAGTCATAAACAAACCTGGTTTGTCAATCTATGAACAAGCCGCCACTACTTCAACTTCAGTACTTGAGGTTCTACTTCTTGAACTGCCGTTGGCTTAGTATGATTCACTCGGGTCGTCATCTCTTGGCGTGCGGCGGTACCCTGCCCTATCCGTTCTTCGTGACCACAGGTAACACAATCTCGTAACTGCTCATCCACCTCACCTTGTTCCGGAATGTAAATCCTTACACTGTCTTGGGCGCCACACTTGGGGCACACAATGCCAGCAATAAATCTAACTTTCATGGCGTTGTCCTTGCCCTAAACTATTAGCTAAACCCTTGTGGCGCATTAAGGCGTCGACACTAGGCTCGCGACCCATAAATTGTGTGAACAAAGTCATGGCGTCACGGCTACCACCCTGACCCGTTATCTGCGTCCAAAGTGCGGCGCCCGTCGCTGGATTAAAGATGCCCTCGTCTTCAAAACGACTAAAGACATCTGCAGCTAATACCTCTGCCCACAGATAGCTGTAGTACCCAGACGCATAACCACCCGCAAATATATGCGCAAAACCATGCTGAAAACGGTTCCATGAGGGCGCTTTGACTACAGCAACTTCTTCTCGCACCGCATTTAACACCGACTGCACCGATTGAGGTGCAGCTGGGTTGTAATTCATATGAAGTCGTAAATCAAAAAGGGCAAATTCCAGTTGGCGCATAACAAACATGCCCGCTTGAAAGTTTTTAGCGGCAAGCATTTTCTGCAGCAGATCTTCTGGCAAAGCCGCACCTGTTTGATGGTGCTTAGCAAACAAACGCAATGATTGTTCTTGCCAACACCAGTTTTCTAATAGTTGACTGGGTAATTCCACGGCATCCCAGGCCACGCCATTGATGCCAGCAACACCCGCAACATCAATATTAGTCATCATATGGTGCAAGCCATGGCCAAATTCATGAAACAGCGTAGTGACTTCTCCATGGGTAAGCAAGGCCGGCTTATCACCCACTGGCGGAGCAAAGTTACACACTAAATATGCCACCGGCAACTGCAATTCACCATTGGCTTTAATTTGTCGATTACGGCACTCATTCATCCATGCGCCACCACGTTTATGCTGACGAGCATAAAGATCAAAATAAAAGTACCCAATGGCTTTGCCGGCAAAAGACACTTGATAAAAGCCCACATCTTGGTGCCAAGTAGCAATACCATTACAAGGTGACACTTCAATGCCATAAATACGTTTGACTACATCAAACAGTCCAGCTTGCACCTTAGATAAGGCAAAATAGGGTTTGAGCTCTTCCTGTGATAGGTGAAAGCGGCTTTGACGCAGTTTTTCACTGTAATAAGCCACGTCCCATGCGGCTAATGGAGTGGGTCCACCTTGGGTTGTTGTGAACTCTTGTAGCTGACGCATGTCTGCTTCAGCTTGTGGCTTACAGCCCTTAGCTAGGTCTATTAAAAATACTTCAACAGCGCGACCAGAGTCAGCCATTTTTTTGGCTACCGAGTAATCTGCATAATGATCAAAGCCCACAAGATTAGCCAGCTTATGACGCAATCCCACTAATTCTTGCATCACTTGACTGTTATCAAACTGTCCGCCATGGGGTCCTTGATCAGAAGCTCGTGTATTAAAGGCTTGATACATTTCCTGCCTTAAAGGTGCTTGCTCTGCAAAGGTCATTACGGCGTGATAACAAGAGAAATCCAGTTTTAATAAGTAACCGTCTAAGGCCTCAGCTTTGGCCGCCTCTAGGGCCTGCTGTAATGCAGATTCTGGCAATCCAAGTAAGTCATCACTATCAACAATATGCTTTCTCCATAGCTCAGTAGCATCCATAAGATGATTTGAAAAGCGTGTAGATAGCTCTGCCATTTGTTGCTTCAATTGACCATAATCTGTTTGCTGCTGGGGGTTTAATGCCACACCTGCCAATTTAAAGTCCCTAATCTGGAGCTTCACAAACTGCTGCTGGGATTGACTTAATTGGCTAAACTCACGGCTCTCTAACAAGTCTAAAAAAGCCAAGTACAAGGCCTTATTCTGTCCCATTTTCGTGGCATAGGCGGTTAGTTTTGGCAAACACTCATCAAAAGCGGCCCTGACCTCATCTTTATTACTCACCCCATGCAAATGACTAAGTGGCCCCCAAAGCTGATTAATCTCGTCATCTAAATGTTCAAGCGTGGGTACCAACTGGGCATAGCTTAGTTTAGCTTGGCCACCCAGCAATTGTTCAATGGCGGTGTGATTATCGGCCAACTTTTTATCCAGAGTGGCTGCTACGTCAGCCGGCTGCATTGACAAAAAGTCGGGTAGTAGTAAAGCGTCTTGTAAGGAATTGGTGTTCATGACATCTCGTCGATTGTTTTGTATGTAAGTGGGGTTATAATAGTGCCTCTTTAAGCAATACCCAACGTTTTGCTGCAAATTAGGAACAACAATGTCCATTAGACCCCTTAAACATGCCAAGCCGCAGATAGATTCAACTGCGTTTGCTGATGCAGAGTGTATTATTATTGGAGATGTGTATATTGGAGCAGACTCGTCCGTGTGGCCCTACAGTGTGGTTCGAGGCGATGTAAATCACATCCGCATTGGCCACTCTACTAGCATTCAAGATGGGTCAATTTTACATGTTACCCATAAAAGCACTCACAACCCAAATGGCTATCCGTTGATTATTGGTGATCAGGTCACTGTGGGGCATCGTGCTATTTTGCACGGTTGCACTATTGGTAATCGCGTATTAGTCGGCATGGGAAGCACAATTATGGACAACGTAACAGTGGACGATGACGTTATGATCGCTGCCAATAGCCTTGTTACTCCTGGCAAGCAGTTGGTGAGTGGCTTTTTATACGCGGGCAGTCCTGCCCGACAAAAACGCCCCTTAACAAATGATGAACTCTCAAGCCTTACCTACATGGCAAACAATTATGTCAATCTAAAAAATCAGTACTTAGCACAGGAGCAACTATGAGTAATCCGTACCATAAAGACTACCCCATTGCTTGGGAAGAACTGCACCGCAATGCCCGTGCATTAGCTTGGCGCTTACTTGATCATGGGCCTTGGAAAGGCATCATTGCTATTACCCGAGGCGGCTTGGTACCTGCTGCCATTATTGCTCGTGAGTTAGACATCCGTTTGATTGACACTATTTGTATTTCTAGCTATGGCCAACTTGAAACAGGAGTGGAAGCCAGTCAGCAAGGCCAACTTAAGTTACTCAAAGGCTTTGATGGTGACGGTGAAGGATTTTTACTCATTGATGATCTTGTGGATACGGGTAAAACAGCTGCTGCTGTGCGGGCCATGGTACCAAAGGCCACCTTTGCCACTGTGTATGCTAAACCAGCGGGTAAATCTGCTGTCGACATGTACATTACCGAAGTCAGTCAAGATACTTGGATTCGTTTCCCGTGGGATATGGCACAAAGCTTTGCAACCCCAATTGCAGACCTGCAAGACTAAATACGGCAACATAGCCCTAAGGAATCGGCGTGACCCAATTTTTATATTTATCCACCGTCCTTATCTGGGGCACCACTTGGATCGCTATCCCTTTGCAATTAGGCGAAGTGGCCATACTAACTTCTGTGTTTTACCGTTTTGCCCTAGCAGCGGCCATTATGCTGTTTTTGGTTCTGGTTAGTGGGCGGTTACAAACCACAAGCAAACAGGACCATGGTTTTATGGTACTGCATGGCATATGTTTGTTTTCACTCAATTTTGTGTGTGTTTATACGGCAGGTTTAACAGTTTCTAGTGGTCTATTAGCGGTTATTTTTTCTTCTTCAACCTTATTTAACGCCATCAACAACCGAATTTTTTGGGGTGAAAAACCAACCCCAGCAGTCTTTGCTGCAGGTATTCTTGGCATTATTGGTTTGAGTTTAATGTTTTGGCCTGAGTTAGCAGAGGATTCAAATAAGGGGGTGGATCTGGGCAGTATTGGCTTTGCATTTCTGGGTACTTTTTTGTTTTCTCTTGGCAATATGATCTCTGTAAGGCATAACAAGAAAGGGCTCAAACCTTTTACTAGTAGTGCTTATGCTATGGTTTATGGAGCTCTATTTTTGGCTGGCCTGCTATTGATTACCAACACTCCATTAACCTGGGACTCTCGCCCTCAATACCTTGGCGGTTTATTTTACTTAGCCATTATTGGCAGTGTGGCAGGTTTCACGGCTTACCTTTCTCTCGTGGCCCGCATAGGTGCCAGCAAAGCTGCCTACGCTACAGTTCTTTTCCCAGTGGTCGCTTTAGCACTATCCACTGTGTTTGAGGGTTATGCATGGAGCTTAAGTAGTTTGAGCGGCTTAGGTCTAGTATTGCTGGGTAATGGGCTGATTTTGGGTATCAAATTGCCCTTTGTGCGTCACCCCAAGGCTTCTGTTTAGCTGGCAGCATGGTTGCCCCTCTGGATGACGTGCATGAACAGCTCAATGGATTAACTGGACACCTGTGTTGAGTTAAGCTTGGCTATGGAGCCACTTTATAACCTCTTGAGCGTTTTCACTTGAAGGAAATACTGGGTAAAAAACCTTAACTATATGGCCTTGTTTTATGATCAGAGTCATACGTTTGTATAATTCCATATTGGCGACTTCAAATGTAGGTAGCGAAAGCTCTGCTTTAAGACGTAACTCATTGTCGCTCAATAATTCAAATGGTAAGTGCAGCCTTTGCTGCGCCTCAAGTTGGTAGGCACTGACTTGCGCACTCAAACCAAACACCTGAGCATTAAGTTGTTGCAATGCCACATAATGATCTCTAAAACTGCATGATTGAGGAGTACAACCTCTTGCACCCGGAATATCATCCCAGTTTTCTGGCAGAGGCTCATCGGGCCGCCCTGTCATAGGGTACACATAGACCACGGCATAATGTTTGATCTGCGCCAAATCCACCCACTGTTGGTTAGTGGCCATTAACTTTAAGGATGGCCACTGCATTCCGTATAAATGATCACTGCGGCCATCATCTAAAGGTACCGGTAGGTCTTTTGGAAGTTTTGTAAGACTCATAAGTGATACTCTTTTTAAATAAGCTACAGAACTGTCACTTGCAACTCATTAAATCTAGCACGAAGTTAACCATTTATACATTACCATGGCATCTATATATCCCAATTGTGGATGCAAAAACGCCTTCGGTAAGCATCCCACTGTCGCAAAGCCTAGCTTTTGCCATAGTTTTAAGGCGCCCGTATTGCTTGCTGCAACAAAGTTAAACTGCATCGCTTTGTAGCCCAATTCAAGTGCTTGTCGTTGTGAATGTTGGCACATTAACGTGGCAAGCCCTTGGCCTTGTGCAGCAGGTGCAACCATATACCCACAATTACACACGTGCTCGCCGGCTCCGGTCTGATTAGTTTTAATGAAGTAAGTCCCTAAAATAACACTGTTTTTTTCAACTACATAGGTTATCAGTGGCATCTCTAACCACAAATTTTGAGCCTGTTCCTTATTAGTATCGCGGGGGTAGGCATAAGTGTCGCCCTTATTAACAATGGCATGAAAGATGGGCCAAATGTCATCAAAATCACCATCAATAACTTCTCGGATATTCATTGTGTTGAATCCTAAGTGAAATAGCGCTTGTTTTAGGGTTATTAGAGAAGTTTACATGTGTAGCTTTCGCCAAATCAATTATAAAGGTAAAATTAAGGTGTTATTTTCCACCGGACAGATACCATGGGCAGAGCCTACCAAAACAAAAAGTTAGACATCGCCAAAACATCTGATGCGAAAGCTAAGGTGTATAGCAAATACGGTCGTGAAATTTACGTTTGTGCAAAATCTGGTGGTGTGGAACCCGACGGTAACCTCGCCCTGCGTACACTCATCGACAAAGCCAAAAAAGATCAAGTACCTAGCCACGTGATCGATAAGGCATTAGAAAAAGCTAAAGGTGGTGGCGGTGAAGACTACTCCACCGCGCGTTATGAAGGTTATGGCCCGGGCAATGCTATGGTGATTGTTGAGTGCCTAACAGACAATCCAAACCGTACTTTTGGTGACGTACGCCTATGTTTCACTAAAACTAAGTGCAAAATTGGTACCTCAGGTAGTGTAGGCCACATGTTCGATCATAGTGCTATTTTTGTATTTGCCGGCAATGACGAAGATGCCGTACTAGAAGCGCTAATGGAAGCCGACGTAGATGTGTCGGACGTTGAATGTGAGGATGGTAAGACCAGTGTATTTGCACCTAACACTGAGTACAACAAAGCCAAGCAAGCGCTCATCGATACTTTAGGTAACGATGAAGGCGGGTTTGAGTTTGAAGTGGATGAGATTCAATTCATCCCACAAAATATGAGCCCAATAACAGGTGATGACGCTGCAATGTTTGAAACATTTTTAGATATGCTCACAGACCTTGATGACGTGCAAAATGTTTATCACAATGCCGAACTAGGCTAAATCACACTAGTCTGGATCCAACGCCGCCTCTACCGCGCTTTGAGCATGGATGGCGGTCGTATCGTAGAGCGCCACGTGGGTATCTTGCTGTTGTACCAGCAAAGTGATTTCTGTACAGCCTAAAATTACCGCCTGGGCGCCTTGGTTAAATAGGTCTTGAATCACGGCTAGGTATTTTTGTTTAGAGTCATGATTAATCATACCAAGACATAATTCTTGGTAAATCACCTCATGAATCATCGTTTGTTGCTCTGCACTAGGCACCAATACTTCAATGCCAAAGTCATGGCTCAAGCGCCCTTTATAAAATTCTTGCTGCATAGTGAATGCAGTGCCCAACAAGCCGACTTTGGTCATGCTATGGGCTAATAATTGCTTCGCTGTGGCATCGGCTATATGCAATAACGGAATTTTCACTGCTGCCTGCACTTCTGCAGCCACCTTATGCATAGTATTAGTACAAATGAGAAATAAATCTGCCCCACCCGCTTCTACCGCTTGCGCAGCATGTGCCAATATAACAGCAGTTTCACACCATTTTCCTGCATGCTGTAACTGCTCAATTTCATGAAAATCGACACTGTAAAGGCACACTTTTGCGCTATGCAAACCCCCTAAGCTTTGCTTAACCCCCGCATTAATTGCACTATAATAAAGACTAGTGGATTGCCAACTCATGCCCCCTATTAAGCCAATGGTCTTCATACATTAAAGTCCCGACAAACCGTAGGTAATATTAAATTCTAGCATTTTACTTTTGCCTCTTTAGTTCAGCCCTTAAGGTTAATAGTATGGGTGCAGTCGGCGGTAGCACTCCCCGCCACAAGTGAAAGGATTGAGCAGCTTGCTCTACCAACATGCCCAAACCATCATCTGCCCGGGCCGCACCTTGATTGAGGGCCCATTGGTTAAACACAGTTGTTTGGGCACCATACATCATGTCATAACAGCGGCTCGTGTTGTTAATCAAGCCTTTAGGCAGTGGTGGTAAATCACCTGTTAAACTAGCTGATGTGCCATTAATAATCCAATCAAATGAGCCTTGTAGCTGCGCCATTGGGATAGCTTCAATGGCCCCTAAATCAGTGAATAAAGCAACTAAGTCACAGGCTTTGATGTAGGTTCGATTAGCAATCACCACCTGTGCGGGTCGCTGTGCCAAAATGGGCTGTAACACCCCCCTAACAGCACCACCTGACCCTAACACTAAGATTCGCTTAGCATTTAACTGGCCCTTTAGGTTATGACAGATGTCACGCACTAAGCCCAAACCATCCGTATTGTCAGCCACTAACTGTGCTTGTGCATTCAAATAAAGGGTATTGGCTGCCTCTGCCTTAGCCGCTGCAGGGCTGTGCACCTGAGCCATGGCAAAAGCCCGTTGTTTAAATGGCACAGTAATATTCAGGCCTTTACCACCCGCTGCAAAGAACTGCCTCACCGTGTATTCAAAGTCTTTTTCTACCACTAACTGAGCTTGGTAGTTAAGATGTTGATTAGTGGCAGCAGCAAACGCTTGATGGATGTTGGGCGACTTACTTTGGTGTATGGGGTTGCCCAACACACGATATTGATCAATGATCTTATCAATGGGCATAGGCTACTCCAACCAATCTTTGGCAGGTAAATAATCCCGCTCTAAGAGGGCTTCTTCTGAATTTTTTTCAATTTGGTAGTCATAGCTCCAGCGCACTTCACTGGGTAATGACATAAGAATAGATTCAGTGCGGCCTCCCGTTTGTAAGCCAAATAAGGTTCCGCGGTCATAAACTAAATTAAACTCTACATAGCGGCCGCGACGGTGTAGCTGAAAATCCCGTTGCCGCTCACCATAGGGCGTGTCTTTACGACGTTCAATAATAGGTCCATAGGCTTTGAGGTAACTATCTCCAACACTTTGCATAATGGCAAATGCAGTATCAAAGTCAGGATCATTTAAATCATCAAAAAATAACCCCCCCACGCCCCTCGCCTCTTTGCGGTGGGGTATGTAAAAATACTCATCACACCAAGTTTTTAGTCTTGGATGTAAGTCATCACCAAAGGGGTCGCAGGCAGCTTTGGCCACAGCGTGCCAATGACGGCAATCGTCTTGGTTGCCATAATAAGGGGTTAAGTCGTAACCACCACCAAACCACCATACAGGATCAGCACCCGGTTTTTCTGCAATAAAAAACCGAACGTTGGCGTGGGATGTTGGCGCATAAGGGTTGCGAGGGTGGATGACCAAGGACACACCCATGGCTTGAAAACTCCGTCCAGCCAATTCTGGTCGATGGGCTGTAGCTGATGCAGGCATTGAATCTCCCATCACATGGGAAAAATTAACCCCACCCTTTTCGATCACACTACCTCCAGCTAAGACACGACTAAGGCCACCACCACCTGCTTCTCGCTGCCATTCATCAGCCATAAATTGTGCCCCACCATCAAGTTCCTGTAAGGCATTACAGATGGTTTGCTGCAACCCAAGAAGGTAGCTTTTTACTGCACTGATATCAACATTGGACACTAATAATTCCTTACATATGGATTTAAGCTGGACGGATAATTTGGCCTGAAACTAAATCTTTCACTTGGCTTGGTTGTTTACTCTGACCTAACTCACCACTCACCACGTAGTTGAGTTGATCACCAAAGGTCCGCAAAATGTGTAACCGACTTCTGGCAGGCTGACGCCCGGCCAAGTTAGCAGAGGTAGACACAATGGGTCCACCAAAGCGATCACATAAACGCGCCACTAAGGGATGCGCAGAAACACGCAGGGCCACACTCTTATGTTGACCTTTAATCCAAGGTGGCACCCAAGCTTGTGGATCTGGCATTAGCCAAGTGGTTGGGCCCGGCCAAGTTGCGTTAAGCTGCTCAATCTGAGCCGATGTTAAGGCTTCCACTAAGGGCTGAAAATGGCTCCACTGGGATGCTACTAATATTAAACCTTTGTGCATGGGCCGTTGTTTTAGCTGTAAAATTCGATACACTGCTGCTTCATTCCAGGGGTCACAGCCTAAACCCCAGACCGCCTCAGTAGGATAGGCGATGACACCCCCCATAACTAGGGTTTGTGTAGCACAGGTTAAATGCCAGTCGTTAGGTCGCATAAGGCCCATAGATTTCCTAAATAGCTGGTGCTTAAAGCACTATTTCATAGCCACCCACCGTTAAACGAACACGGCCCAGTAGTTCTAATTCCACCAATTGAGCTGCAACCACACTATAAGGCAGTGCCAATTGAGAACAAAGTATATCAACAGGCACGGGGTCATAGCCAAAAACTCTGAGTAATATTTGTAATTCTTGGGCAATATCTGCAGAATGCTCATGGTTTTTTGGGTCTTGGGCTTGGTAGTGCGCAATCAGAGGGCGCAGCTGCGGTGCTAACTCGACTAAGACTTGCTGCGGTTGATCCACCAATATGGCACCATCACGAATCAACTGATGGCAGCCTCGACCAAGGACATTGTTTACATTAGATGGCACAGCAAAGACCTCCCGTCCCTGCTCCAAAGCGGCCTTCGCAGTAATTAGAGAACCACTGCGCAGTGCTGCTTCTACCACTAATACACCCAGACTGAGCCCACTTATAGTTTGATTACGAACGGGAAACCTATAGCCAAGGGGTTTTGCCATGAGGGGCCAAGGTGACACCAGTAACCCACCACCAGCAATAATACTTTGTGCTAAGGATCGATGTTTGACAGGGTATATTTGACCTAAGCCTGATCCAAGTACGGCAATAGTGTCCGCTTGCGCATCTAATGCTCCTTGATGACACGCCCCATCAATACCTAAGGCTAGGCCACTGACAATAGTTAAGCCACTGGCCCCAAGACTGGAGGCAAAGTGTTTGGCCAGCGCCATGCCACTAACACTGGCCTTGCGGGCACCTACCATGGCGATACTGGGCTCATTCAGTAAGCTTATACGACCTTATACCCATAAAAATGCAGGTGGATGGTGGATAGAGTTTAACGCCTCAGGATAGCCTGCATCGTGAAACAATAGCAGCTTGGCTTTATGGCTTTGGGCCCATTGCAATGGGTTAGCAAGACTCACCACCAGAGGTTGCGAATTTAATTGGGCTAGATAATTTAGTTGCTGCTGATTCAAAATAGAATTGAGCTGACAACAGTGTTGTGGATCTAATGTGACTTGTTGACTGCCAAAAAGCTGCGCTAACTCAAACCCTTGCTTAAAGCTTAAGTTGAGTTCACTTAGTGCCAACCAAGCTAAATGATGATCATCCATAATCATTCCATTACTAAACAAAGATAGTGGTATAATTCTAGTTAATAAATTCAATTTTGCGTCAGCAAGGCACGGACTTGCTGCTACGCCAGACTATAACGAAACCTGAATCTCATGGCCCTATTACCTATTTTAGAATTTCCAGATCCACGTTTACGCAAGGTTGCAGCGGATATAGCTCATATTAATGACGATATTCGCCAATTAGCCAAAGACATGCTCGAAACCATGTACCATGCTCCCGGCATAGGTCTGGCAGCATCACAAGTAAATGTGCATCAGCGATTAGTCGTC
The DNA here is from genome assembly GCF_047730065.1 of Candidatus Njordibacter sp. Uisw_058. Taxonomy (GTDB): domain Bacteria; phylum Pseudomonadota; class Gammaproteobacteria; order Pseudomonadales; family Balneatricaceae; genus Njordibacter. The sequence continues at coordinate 16,826 of NZ_CP159829.1, read as the reverse complement.
ATTGATGTCAGCGATGACGGTGATGAGCCGCGAGTTTTGATTAACCCGAGTTGGGAGCCCTTGACTGAAGACAAGCAAAGCTACCAAGAGGGTTGTCTGTCGGTGCCTGAGTTTTATGATGACGTGGCCCGCTATAGCCGCATTCAACTCAGCGCCTTTGATGAGCAGGGAGAGCCCATTTCTGAAGTCGCAGAAGGCCTTTTTGCAGTGTGTATCCAGCATGAATTAGACCACCTAAACGGTAAATTGTTTGTTGACTATCTATCTAACCTAAAGCGTGATCGGATCCGTAAAAAACTTGAGAAAAAACATCGCGACGATATCAAAGATACCCTCTACGAGGCTAAGGCTAAAGTTAACTTGGAATCCCAAGGGTGAACCGAGCCAGTTTAAAGATTATTTTTGCAGGTACCCCAGACTTTGCTGCACAGCACCTGCAAGCACTATTAAATGGTCCACATCACGTTGTTGCTGTTTATAGTCAGCCAGATCGACCTGCTGGACGGGGCCGCAAACTTGCCGCTAGTCCTGTTAAGGCCCTAGCTCTTGAGCACTCTATTGAAGTCCAACAACCTGTCTCTCTAAATGACACTTCAGCACAGCACCTTTTAGCCCACTACGAAGCTGATGTGATGGTCGTCGTTGCTTATGGCTTAATCTTGCCCCAAGCGGTATTGGACACCCCACGCTTGGGTTGTATTAATGTCCACGGTTCATTGCTTCCCCGCTGGCGTGGAGCAGCACCTATTCAAAGAGCAATATTGTCAGGGGATGAACAGTCGGGGATCACCGTGATGCAAATGGAAGCGGGTCTAGACACGGGGCCGATGCTACTAAAAATAGAAGTCCCCATCGCAATTAATGACACCAGCAAAAGTTTATACGCTAAGTTAGCGGTGCTAGGTTGCAAAGGTTTGGTGGAGACTTTGTATGGTCTGCAAAATTCAATGCTTACGCCTCAAGTGCAAAATGATACACAGGCTAACTATGCAGATAAATTGACCAAGGCAGAGGGCGCCATTGATTGGCAGCAAAGTGCGCAACAAATTAGCCTTCAAGTTCGTGGGCTTAACCCTTGGCCTGTGGCCTACAGTGATTGGCAAGGTCACCGTCTGCGCATCTGGATGGCCCATGCGTTAGACACCCATAGTAATCACCCCGCGGGTACCTTAGTGGGTTTGGATAAAACTGGTTTAGAGGTGGTATGTGGTCACGGACACCTTAAAATAACCCAATTACAATGGCCAAACGGTAAAACCCTCAATCAAAGTGAATTAATGAACTTAATACAAAAGATGATACTTGGCGAAGTCTTCACTAGCCTTGGGATGGCAAGCTAACCATGGCAAACCCACGCTTACTAGCCGCCCACGCCCTTACTGCTGTGCTTTGCCAAAAAGGGTCTTTAGCCTCGAGCCTACCGAAGGCTCTAGAAGCGGCAGAACATGGTGATCGCGCCCTTATTCAGCAACTTTGCTACGGCACCTGCAGGCACTTTCCACAATTAGAATTGATTGCAGACCAGCTGTTACACAAACCTATGAAGGCCCAAGATCAAGATATTTATGCGCTTATCCTCATGGGCTTATATCAAATCAAAGCCATGAGAACCCCAGATTATGCGGCTGTCGATGCGACTGTACAGGCTGCTAAAGCGAGTGGCAAACGCTGGGCAGACAAGCTCATTAATGGTGTCTTACGTTCTTACATTCGAGGTGGCGACGAGCTTACGGAAGTCCTAAATGAGCATGACGCTTACCGTTATAATCACCCACAGTGGCTCGTGTCGAAGCTCAGTCATCATTGGCCAGATTATTGGCTAAAAATTCTGGCAGCTAACGACCCACAGGGGCCATTAACTTTACGAGTGAATACTCGAGAAATTAGTCGCAGCGATTATATAGTTGAGCTGGCAGACGTCGGTCACACCAGTCATGCATGTCTTATCAGTGAGGTTGGCGTGCAGCTCGAACAAGCTTGTGACGTGACTCAGCTACCAGGCTTTTTACAAGGTTGGTTTAGTGTGCAAGACGAAGCACCACAATTATCAGCAGGGTTATTACAATTAGAGGCAGGCCAGCGAGTGTTAGATGCATGCGCCGCACCAGGTGGTAAAACCTGCCATCTGCTGGAAGCCCAGAATGTTGAGGTGGTGGCCGTAGAATTGGAACAACGGCGTATTAGCCGCATAGAAGAAAACCTACAGCGCATGGGCTTAACCGCTGAAATTATCTGTGCTGATGCCAGTGCACCAGACCATTGGTGGGATGGGCAATTGTTTGACCGCATACTACTTGATGCTCCCTGTTCTGCTACTGGAGTCATCCGCCGCAACCCTGATATTAAAATGCTGCGCACCAGTGAAGATATTTTGGAGCTGGTGCAGTTGCAGCTCAAACTGCTGCATAGTTTATGGCCATTACTCAAGCCCGGGGGTTACATGGTCTATGCCACTTGCTCCGTTTTAAGACAAGAAAATGATCGTCTTGTGGCACGTTTTTTAGCGCAGCAACCACAAGCGCACCACTGTGTTATTGAAGCGGATTGGGGCGTTGAAATGGACATAGGGCGCCAGCTTTTTCCAAACCCAACAAGCCATGACGGTTTTTACTATGCCAAACTCCACAAGCCCATATGACGGGTCCAAGCATAGTAGTAGATTATGCCATGTGTTCTGCTATCATAGTGGCAATCACTCGCTCTCGAGGCATTTTGCTCTAGTATGAAAATCATCATTCTTGGTGCAGGTCAGGTTGGCCGTACCCTTGCTGAAAACTTGGCTAACGATGCCAATGATGTGACGATGGTAGATCAAGATGCCGGTTACTTGAAAGACTTACAGGATCGTCTGGATATCCGTACTGTGAAAGGCCATGCGTGTTTGCCCAATATTCTAGCAAGTGCTGGAGCTGAAGATGCGGACATGCTTGTGGCTGTGACTAATAGTGATGAGATCAATATGGTGGCCTGTCAGATCGCTAAGACCATGTTCCAAACGCCCACTATAATTAGCCGCATTCGCGAACATCAGTATTTGTTGAAGCGCGATGCGTTATTTAGAGATGAACCCCGCGCTTTTCCTATTGATGTCATTATTAGCCCTGAAAAGTTGGTAACTGCTCATGTACAGCGCTTAATAGAAAATCCAACTGCCTTGCAAGTACTCGATTTTGCTAAAGGTAAGGTGCAGTTGGTTGCTGTGACCGCTTGTCATGGCGGTCCATTAGTAGGCAAGCCTGTGTCTGACTTGCGCAGCCACATGCCCAATGTAGACACCCGCGTGGCGGCTATTTTTCGCAATAACAAGGCCATCGTCCCCTCTGGTAAAACCCATATTCACGTCGATGATGAAGTCTTCTTTATCGCAGCCAAAGCTGATATTAGTAAAGTAATGAGTGAGCTGCGTCGATTAGAAAAACCCTATAAGCGCATCATGATTGCTGGTGGTGGTAATATTGGTGCTCGGTTGGCCGATAATTTGCGCAAAGATTTTCGGGTTAAGGTGATTGAGCGTGGACTTGAGCGTTGTGAGCGTTTGGCCGATTTATTAGAGGATGTCATCGTCCTCCATGGCAGTGCATCTGACAAAGAGTTGTTAGTTGAAGAAAATATTGAATCAACGGATGTATTTTGTGCCTTAACTAACGATGATGAAGCTAACATTATGGCTTCTATGTTAGCCAAACGCCTTGGTGTGCGAACAGTGATGACCCTGATAAGCAATCCCGCCTATGTGGATCTGATAGAAGATGGCACTATTGATATTGCCATCTCACCACAACAAACCACTATTAGTAGTTTGCTAACCCACGTGCGCCGAGGTGATATCGTCAACGTTCATTCCCTCAGGCGAGGCGCTGCAGAAGCCATTGAGGTGGTTGCCCATGGCGATGGGAAAACATCCAAAGTGGTAGGCCGCAGTTTGGCGGACATTAAACTGCCCGAGGGGACCAGTTTTGGTGCCATTGTACGGGGTGAGGAAGTGCTTATTGCCCACCATGACACGGTTATTAATAATGATGACCATTGCATTCTTTTCTTGACAGATAGACACATGATACATGACGTTGAGCGATTATTTGCGGTTACTATTGGATTCTTTTAGGCCTTAATATGCACTTTCGGGTTACCTTAAAAATTATTGGTATGTTGCTAATGGCTTTTAGCACATCCATGCTACCCTCATTGATTATTGCCTTGAGTTTGCCAGATGATAGTTCAGAATCTACCTTTGCCCTGTCGTTTTGCATTACTTTTGTTGCTGGTTTCTTAGTTTGGTTGCCTTTTTCTAAACATAATAACGTCTTACGCACGCGCGATGGTTTTGTCATTGTGGTCATGTTTTGGTCTATTCTAGGTCTGTTTGGAGCTTTGCCGTTTTACTTCTCCTCTCCCCTGGCCGCGCTGAATCCAAATTGGAGTTATGTAGACGCTTTATTTGAATCTCTTTCTGGTCTCACCACCACAGGGGCGACAGTCATTACCCAGCTCGACACATTACCTAAGTCATTACTGTTTTATCGTCAGCTTTTACAATGGTTTGGTGGTATGGGCATTATCGTTTTAGCAGTCGCTATACTTCCTATGTTGGGTATTGGTGGCATGCAGTTATACCGAGCAGAGACACCTGGTCCGGTTAAAGACTCTAAACTAACACCCCGTATTACAGAAACAGCCAAGCAGCTTTGGTATATTTATCTCACCCTGACGGTAACGTGCGCATTAGCTTACTGGTTTGCGGGCATGAATGCTTTTGATGCGCTTACCCATAGTTTCTCCACGGTCGCTATTGGTGGCTTTTCTACACACGATGCCAGCTTAGGCTATTTTGATAATGCAGCCATAGAAACCATTGCCATTGTGTTTATGTTGCTAGCAGCAGTGAACTTTGGCCTGCACTTCCAAACCGCTCGCACTTTTCGTCAAAAGCACTATAAAGCCAGTTTATTACATTATTGGCGAGACGAAGAGTTTCGTTTCTTTTTAGGTGTCATGGCCATTATTAGTTTCATTACCGTAGCCACTTTGTGGCTTACTAACGACATGACTTTGAATGACAGTTTCCGGCAGGGGGTGTTTGAGGTCGTCTCTATCGCCACCACTACTGGCTATGCGACAGCAGACTTTGCCCTTTGGCCTCCCATGCTGGGATTCTTATTGTTTAGTGCGGCTTTTATGGGTGGGTGTGCGGGCTCAACAGGCGGCGGCATGAAGGTCGTGCGCGTGTTAATAGTGCTCAAACAGGGTTTGCGGGAAATACAGCGTCTCATCCATCCCAACGCCATCATTCACGTTAAGTTAGGTTCCAGCCCTATTCCAGATCGCGTGGCAGAAGCTGTGTGGGGTTTTTTCTCAGTCTACACCTTGGTCTTTATGGTGATGATGATCGCTTTATTAGCCACAGGCTTAGACCAAGTTACGGCCTGGTCAGCTGTTGGGGCTACGCTTAACAATCTAGGCCCAGGCTTGGGAGATGTTGCCGCTCACTACGGCGATATTAATACCACAGCCAAATGGATTCTTTGTTTTTCTATGCTGTTAGGTCGTTTGGAAGTGTTTACCCTATTAGTATTATTCACACCAATGTTTTGGCGTAACTAGGTTATTCTATTAGTTAGTTTTTCCTAACCTATTCACAGACTTATCCACAGGAATTTTGTACCATGCCAGAGCGCTGGAATGACCGTTATTCTGTGTTTTTAGAGTTGCCTGAGGTGAGTTATTGCCTGCAAAAATACGTCCACTTGTTGCCCACCCAAGGCACAGGTTTAGATTTGGCTTGTGGTCTAGGACAAAATTCAATATTTCTTTCTAAACAAGGACTTACGATGCATGGTTGGGACTATTCCCAGGCTGGATTGAAGCAAATGGAGCGCCATTGTTCATTACAAAAAATTGAAGTAAATCAACGATATATAGACCTTGTAAAGACATCTTGGCCCAACCAACAATTTGATCTTATTTGTGTGACAGCATTCCTCGATCGTGCACTTTGTCCACAGATTGTGTCGCACCTCAAACCCGGCGGTATGTTGGTCTATCAAACCTTTAACCAAGTCACAGCAATTGCAGGTGAGCGCCTGAGTAAACCAAGGCGTTCACAGCTGTTATTAAGCCCAGGGGAACTACTTATGTTATTTAGAGATCTCGAGCCTCTGGTATATCACGATGAACAAGAGTTGACACCACTGGGACACCCATTAGCTGGCAAAGCCTTTTTGATCGCGCGAAAGCCAAAGCCTACAGAGTTCTAGTGTTTTTGTTCTAAGGTATGTTTGAAACGGCGGTATTCCCACTGGTATTGCTCTGGCGCACGCCGCACCAACTCTTCGATCGCTTGATTTATTGCTTTAACACTCGTTTCTATAGTGGTTTGTTGGCACACTTCAGTGATGTCTTCTAATTCAATAATAAACCCAAGCCTGGAAGGTACACGGCGTGCAAAGCCCATCAGAACCCGGGTGTTTTTAGTCTTAGCAAGTTGACTGACCAAGGTCATGGTATATGCGGGTTGATTAAACCACTGACTAATAATCCCAGCTTTCGGTGGTGGCTCTTGGTCAGGCAGTATGAGGTTTACCTCACCCTTTAATAAGGCTCGTTTTAACTGCATCACACCCTTAGCTGAAGCTGGAGCTAGTTGCATACCCGCTTTGGTTCGTGCCCCATGAATCAATCGATCAAGCCCATGTAACTTGGCTGGTTTATAAAGGGCTGTCACCTTGGCTTCGTGAGCAGCCCAGTTGGCAAAGAGCTCCCAGTTACCCAAATGAGGGGTTAAAAGGATTACACCCCCCATCAAATGGGCCTGCTTCAAGCAGTCGGCCCCACTCACTTTAATAATACGATCTAAACCACTTTGGCTAGGCTGGGTCCAATTGATACCCATTTCTAGGGCCGCATATATCGTATGCAACATACTCTCGCCCACAAGTGTCGTTTGTTGCTGACGGGTAAGGTTGGGCCAACAGCGCTGCACGTTAAGGCGGGTTTGTTTGAGGCTTTGAGTCGGGAACCGCAACATCAATAGCAAAGTCAGCTTTGACAAGCCATAGACCCAAGCTAGGGGTAAGATGCCCAGCACTCTTAGTAGACCGACGGCGAGGCTTGATTTTAAATAGTCAGACATAAAGTGGTCATAAATTGGTTCTCAACCCCTAGGTTTAGCTAATTGGGTAATGATACCTCGTAAGTGGCCCATAAACGAGGCACTTAGGTTCTTTTAGACACAAGCCAGTTGCTAACTGCTAGTGTATAATGTCACGCTTAAATCGTGCCTTAGGCCTCGTGCTGTGGCAGCTCTTTCTTTTACTTAAGGCGTGGATCTAGTCGTGGAAAAAACAACCGATACCAGCACTTTTCAGGGCCTCATTTTTGCCTTGCAACAATACTGGTCAGCTCAAGGCTGCAACATCATGCAACCACTCGATATGGAAGTGGGTGCTGGTACCTTTCACCCAGCGACTTTTTTAAAAGCCATTGGCCCAGAAAGCTGGCGTGCGGCTTACGTGCAACCCAGTAGACGTCCAACAGATGGACGTTATGGGGATAACCCCAACCGCTTGCAGCATTATTTTCAGTTTCAGGTCGTCATTAAGCCCTCACCTACTAATTTTCAAGAATTGTATTTAGAGTGTCTGGATCACTTGGGCATTGATACGCAGGTGCATGATGTGCGTTTTGTTGAAGACAATTGGGAATCTCCCACCCTAGGGGCTTGGGGCTTGGGTTGGGAAATATGGCTCAACGGTATGGAAGTGTCGCAGTTTACCTATTTTCAACAGGCAGGAGGGATTGAATGTTTTCCGGTGATGGGCGAGATTACTATTGGTCTGGAACGTATTGCCATGTACCTCCAGGATGTTGACAGCGTATACGACCTTGTATGGAGCCGTGCACCAGATGGCACGACTGTTAGCTATGGTGATATCTTTCATCAGCAGGAAGTTGAAATGTCGACTTACAACTTTGAACACGCCGAAGTAGAGACGTTATTTAGTAACTTCGACCACTACGAGGCCGAATGCGCAAGAATGGTGGAGGCTAAATTACCTTTGCCCGCGTATGAGTTTGTGCTCAAGGCATCTCATGTATTTAACTTACTTGATGCACGTCATGCCATCTCCGTTACTGAGAGACAACGTTATATTTTGCGGGTGCGTACCCTTGCGCGACAAGTTGCCTTAGGATACTACGCAACTCGCAAAGCCCTTGGCTTTCCGCTGGCTAGTGTAGAACTAAGGCATAAGTTGTTGCTAGAAGAGGAGAAAAACTCATGAACCACGCTGATTTATTATTTGAGCTGGGGACTGAGGAACTGCCTCCCAAATCGTTAATGACGCTGTCAAAAGCGTTGGAATTAAGTGTGACAATGCAGTTGAAGGAGTTGGGCTTGGCCCATACTGAAGTCACTTCTTACGCGACACCTCGACGCCTAACAGTGATCGTTGAGTGCCTACAATTGCAACAATCAGATCGCCAAGAGCGTCGGCGTGGTCCCTCTGTTAAGGCACCGTCTAATGCCATTGATGGCTTCGCAAGGTCATGCAATGTCAGCCCTAACGAATTGATTGTTATTGATACTGAAAAGGGACAGTACTATGAGTTTGATCGTTCAATAAAAGGTCTCAAGACGCTTGATTTGATGGGCAACTTAATTCAAAAAGCACTGGCTGATTTGCCTATTGCAAAGCGTATGCGCTGGGGCGCCTCGCGTGATGAATTTGTTAGACCTGTGCAGTGGTTTATTCTGTCCTTAGGCTCTGACCTAATTGATATTGAATTGTTTGACCTGCCTAATAGTCACCAAAGTCGTGGCCATCGTTTTCATAGCCAAAGTGCGATCACAATTACCTCAGCTGCAAGTTACGCGCAACAAATGCGCGCTGAAGGTCATGTGATTGTTAGTTTTGAAGAACGTAAGACCATGATTCAGTCTCAAATTTTGGAGCAAGCTAAGGTTCTAAAAGCGATGGCCGTTATCGACGAAAATTTACTTGATGAAGTCACTGGTTTAGTTGAATGGCCTACTTGTCTCACTGGGCGATTTGATCGAAGGTTTTTGGAATTGCCTGCTCAGGCATTGATCTCGTCCATGAAAGAACATCAGAAATATTTTCACTTTGTCGATGAACAGGGTGAAATTTTACCGCTCTTCCTTACAGTGAGTAATATTAACAGTAAAAATGCTGCACAGGTGATTGCTGGCAACGAACGAGTCATTCGCCCGAGGCTGGCAGATGCTGCTTTTTTCTTTGAAGCTGACAAAAAGACGAGTTTGGAGAGTCATAATAGGGCTCTGGACAAAGTGGTGTTTCAAGCAGAACTTGGCACCGTCATGGATAAGACGTTACGCATGTCGCAATTGGCGGCAAGTATTGCAAAAGACATTGATGCAGATAGTATCTTGGCAGCCCGAGCAGCCACCCTATCTAAAGCAGATCTGAATACCCAAATGGTACTTGAGTTTAGTGATCTACAAGGGTTAATGGGTCACGTTTACGCCTTAAATGATGGGGAAGATCCTATCGTTGCTGCGGCTCTAGAGCAACACTATTGGCCAAAATTTGCAGGTGACAGATTACCCGAGTCATCAGTCGCAAGTGCCATTGCCATTGCAGATCGTTTGGATACGTTAGTGGGTTTGTTTGGTATTGGACAACCACCAACGGGAAGCAAAGACCCCTACGCTCTTCGTCGAGCAACCGTGGGTTTGTTACGTATTATAATAGAGCAAGGCTTGGAACTTGACCTAGGGTCTTTAGTGATTAAGGCCTATCACTTACATGGTAATTTGTCGGTTCCTTTAGATAAGGTTCAACCTCAACTGTTGGATTTCATTTTTGATCGCTTGCGGGCCTATTATGAAGATCAAAAGGTTGCCATAGATATTTACTTAGCCGTCATGCAGAAGAAGTCAAACTCTCCATTGGACTTTGATCGTCGAGTGAATGCCGTGACCGAGTTTTTGATGTTGGATTCGGCTCCTGCCTTGGTAGCAAGTAATAAACGAGTCAGTAACATTTTAGTTAAGAATGGCATGGGCGAAAAAGTATTTGATGCAACATTATTGGTCGAACCTGCTGAAATAACCTTGGCTAACGCTTTGAACAAAGTGAGAGATGAAAATTCAGTTGAAGGCACTCATGCCAATTATCACGATGCGCTAAAGGTAATGGCCCAATTAGCTGATCCTCTGGAACAGTTTTTCACAGATATCATGGTGATGACCGAAGACGAGGGCCTTAAGAATAATCGTTTGGCATTGCTAGCTGAGCTGCAAATCGAGCTTGGGCGGGTTGCTGATATTAGTTTGTTAGCGCGTTGATTTCCCAGAGATGGAGTGTTTCACGTGAAACACTCAGCGCTAGGCCTTTTAAGCTGCAATAATCAACCATCCCGAATGCCACCTCGTGCCCACAAAAAAGCCTCCACTCGGAGGCTTTTTTATCGCTATTTAACGCAGTGGAAGATCCTAGAAATCGAGGTTCGCAACTCTCAATGCATTTTCTTCTATAAACAAACGACGAGGCTCAACGTCATCGCCCATGAGAGTGGTAAACATTTGATCAGCTGCTATAGCATCATCGATGGTCACACATAGCATCCGGCGCTGCTCAGGGTCCATTGTGGTTTCCCAGAGTTGATCAGGGTTCATCTCCCCTAAACCTTTATAGCGCTGAACTGAAAGGCCACGGCGGGCTTCTTTCATCAACCACTCTAAACCCGCTGCAAAGCTTTCAGTGGCATAAGTCTTCTCTCCACGTTGGAAATAGCCATCTTTTTCTAGCAAGCCCGACAGGGCTAAGTTCAAGGCCACAATCGAACGGTATTCTCCTGAACTCAAAAAATCAAAGCCAATCAAATAGTCATCATCAATGCCATGAGTTGTGATGGTGACCATTGGCAAATAGCCATCACGCTCAGGATTTGAGCGAACCTGACCATCATATAGCGCTCCACCCTCTTCTTGCTGCTCTAGGCATTCCAAAATTGCATCTAACCAACCTGATACCTTGTCCTGATCATGTAACTCTTCTAAGCTTAACACTGGCGCATAAATCGTTTGCGTCAATATCACTGCTGGAATAATTCGTTCTACCCGCCTGATCGTTGCCGCAACCTGACGGAACTGAACCGCAAGGCTCTCTAATCCAGTGCCTGAAATGGCAGGAGCCGTTGCGCTTGAATAAAGTGAGGCATTATCCATCGCCCCTTGCAGTAAGAAACCATCTAGCGCCACATCATCTTTGAGATATTGCTCCTGCTTGCCTTTTTTCACTTTATAAAGTGGCGGTTGGGCAATAAACAAATGGCCGTTTTCAATCACCTTAGGTAGATGACGGAAGAAAAATGTCAGCAGCAAAGTCCGAATGTGAGCCCCATCAACATCAGCGTCGGTCATGATAATTACACTGTGGTAGCGTAGCTTTTCGATATCAAATTCATCACGACCGATACCACACCCTAGAGCCGTAATTAATGTTCCCACCTCAACTGAGGAAAGCATCTTATCAAACCGAGCCTTCTCGACATTGAGGATTTTACCTTTCAAAGGCAGAATAGCTTGAGTTCGTCGATTGCGGCCCTGCTTAGCAGACCCCCCTGCTGAATCACCCTCTACTAGATAGATTTCTGATAATCCAGGGTCTTTTTCTTGGCAGTCGGCAAGTTTACCAGGCAAGCCTGCAATGTCCAAAGCACCTTTACGACGAGTCATGTCGCGCGCTCTGCGTGCTGCCTCTCTAGCCCTAGCCGCATCGATCATCTTACCGATGATAACCCGAGCTTCTTGAGGATTTTCCTGTAGGAATTCTGACATGCATCGACCCAATTCATGTTCTACTGCAGACTTAACCTCAGAAGAGACCAGTTTATCTTTAGTTTGGGATGAGAACTTAGGGTCTGGAACTTTGACAGAAATAATGGCTGTCAAACCTTCCCGAGCATCATCACCAGAAGTCGCGACCTTCGATTTTTTCTGAGCAGACTCTGACTCAATATAGTTATTAAGCGTGCGGGTGAGTGCAGAACGAAACCCACTTAGGTGAGTACCACCATCACGCTGAGGAATGTTATTAGTAAAACAGTGAATACTCTCTTGGAAAGAATCGTTCCATTGCAAGGCAACCTCAACACCCACCCCATCAGCATGCATCGTATTAAAGTGTATGCACTTATTAATGGGAGTCTTATTGGCATTTAAATATTCAACAAATGCAGCTACACCACCTTCATAACAAAACAACTCTTCACGGCCTGAGCGGTCATCTTTTAAGCGGATGGCAACGCCCGAATTTAAGAAAGATAACTCCCGCAGACGCTTAGCCAAAATGTCGAAATGAAACATGATATTGGTAAAGGTATCAGGTGACGCAGTAAACGTGCAGGTTGTGCCTTTACCTTCGGTCTTACCCACGATCGCCAACGGTGCTTGAGGTACTCCATCGTGATAAATTTGTTCATGTACTTGGCCATTACGCCGGATAGTTAATTTTAATTCTGTAGATAATGCATTAACCACACTCACACCAACACCATGCAATCCGCCAGAAACCTTATAGGTATTGTCGTCAAATTTACCACCCGCATGTAATACGGTCATGATGACTTCTGCTGCAGACACGCCCTCTTCCAGGTGGATATCAACAGGAATGCCACGTCCATCGTCGACCACAGTGACCGTGTCATCAGACACAATGGTGACACTCACCTCATTACAATAACCAGCTAAAGCCTCATCAATACAGTTATCAACAATTTCAAACACCATATGATGTAGACCTGTGCCATCGTCTGTATCCCCAATATACATACCTGGGCGTTTACGCACAGCGTCCAGCCCCTTAAGGACCTTAATACTGGACGAATCGTATATTGTCTCTTCGCTCATTAATTACTCCGACATCATTTTCTTAAATAATAGCACTAAGCCTTCAATGGATTTTATTCCTGACTTACCTGTCCATGTTTCACGTGAAACATTTTAACCTTCACTTCTTTGGGCCAACACTCTTTTAGCTCATCGGCTCCTACACTCGTGACGAAAACCTGTGTCTCTAAATCAATTAACTGTTTACAGATTTCCTGCCGATGCGTCCAATCCAATTCTGCCGCTAAATCGTCTACCAAAAATACACACTTCCGGCCTTCTAGCTCACTCAATAATTTGCCTTGCGCAAGCTTAAGCGCAATTACCACCAACTTTTGCTGGCCTCGAGACAGACGTTCAACTGCGTTAACACCATGCAAGGTGAACTTGATGTCTGCCCGCTGAGGCCCTCGCTGTGTGTAGCCAAGCTGCAAGTCACGCACCAGTGTCTCTTCAAGAATATCAGCATAATGACGATTCGCTGACCAGCCTGAATAATAACCCAGCGTTAAGTCTGGTAAATCAACTAAGCCAGACAAGAGTTCAAAAAATACTGGCTCGAGAAGCCTCAAATACGCCGCTCTGAGCTCATTTAACTGCTCTGCAGCCCGCACCAAGCCTGGATCAAAACTAGCCCTTACATCAGCGCTCATTGTACCACGTTTCAGAGCGCTATTTCGCTGTTTTAACAGTCTTTGGGCCTGCTTCCAGAGGCTAAAAAAGTTCGGGTTATGGTGATACACGCCCCAATCCAAATATTGCCTTCGAACGCTAGGACCCGCCTCAATGAGGCTCGAACTATTCGGATCGATTAGCTGTATGGGTAATAAATTGGCAAGCTCAGCCACTGACCCAAGGTTCTCCCCATTCAGGCGTATACTATGATTACCATCTAGGCGACGCGTCATTCCCAAGGAATCACTCACCCCTTGAGCATTTTTAACTTTGGCGAACAAAAGACAATCGATATGACCATCGCCAATGACAGACGCTAACTTCAAGCTGCGAAAAGACCGACCCAATGCCAGCATGTGGATGGCTTCTAAGACGCTGGTTTTACCACTCGCGTTTAAGCCATATAATAGATTAATGCCTGCATCAAATTGAAGTTCAACCTGATGCAGATTACGCAACCGCTGAACGCTTAGTTGCTGTAGAGACATAAGCTAAAATTCCTGTGCATAAAACCTATCAAAAGCTGTGCATAACCTGCAGTGATTAAGGCTAATGGAACCTCAAAAGTAACATAGGTTTTAACCGCAACTAAAGCCTCATGGGCATGATCACATATTGTGCTGCACCCGTACCACCATCAGCGAGCAAAGCACTTGAATTCGAGTCACTCAAGGTAATCTTTACCTGATCGCTATGCAGGACATTTAACACGTCAAGCACATAGCCTACATTGAAACCAATCTCAATTTGGGCCCCTTGATAATCGACCATCAAACTTTCTTCAGCCTCTTCCTGCTCTGGATTATTAGCCACCACCTGCAAATTCGTATCACTCACCGTCATGCGGACGCCTCGGTACTTTTCGTTGGACAGGATCGCTGCACGACTGAGTACACCACGCATTGCCAAGCGATCAACAAGCACCAACTTGTCGCCATTACGTGGCAATACGCGCTCATAATCTGGAAACTTACCATCAACTAGTTTAGACGTGAAGATGAAATCATTAGTAAACGCTCGAATATGACTCGCGCCTATGACTAGCCGCACGGTACCATCTTCGTCTGTCATCAGGCGCGCAAGCTCTAATACACCCTTACGTGGAACGATTAATTGTTGTGCAGCTTGGTCTGGCAGACTAACCGGCATAACACTCGTAGCTAAGCGGTGACCATCGGTTGCCACAGTGCGCAATTCACTATCTTTAATCTCGAACAGCATACCATTTAGATAGTAGCGTACGTCTTGCTGAGCCATCGCAAAACCGGTTTGGTCTACTAACTGCTTAAGACCCATCTGCGACACCTCAAATTCAAACGACTCAGGGCTATCTTCTACGTTTGGAAAATCTGCTGCTGGTAATGTGGATAACTTAAATTTACTGCGCGCAGATCGCACTAAAACTTGCTCATCATTGAGCATGACTTCGATCATAGAGTGGTCTGGTAGCGACTTACAAATATCCATCAACTTGCGCGCAGGAATGGTGACACCGCCATCCTCACCCGGTTGGTCTAAACTCACCCGCCCAACCAACTCAACCTCTAAATCTGTGCCCGTTAACGTCAATTGGTCCCCCTCAACCACGACCAGAATATTAGCTAACACAGGCAAAGTTTGACGTCTCTCAACAACTCCTGCTACCAAAACTAGGGGTTTCAAAAAGGCTTCTCGGCTGATGGTAAATTTCATACTACAATCCTGTTCACGGTTTTGGCTCAAGCAACTATCAATTTAGACAGTTAGCGTGCGGTATAAGTTATCATAATCATCGTGAATGTCACGATCTGCTTCGCGTAATTCTTTTATTTTCCGGCAAGCGTGCAAGACCGTTGTATGATCTCGTCCACCAAAGGCATCGCCGATCTCCGGCAAACTATGATTGGTCAATTCTTTGGCCAACGCCATTGCCAACTGACGAGGGCGAGCTACTGACCGTGACCGACGTTTCGATAAGATATCAGCAATTTTAATCTTATAATAGCTTGCCACAGTTTTCTGGATATTATCAATGCTGACCTTTCGATCTTGCAGCGCCAACAGATCCCGTAGTGACTCTTTCACGAACGCAGTAGAAATCGCTTCACCAGTAAAATGCGAGTTTGCCACCACTCGTTTAAGGGCTCCTTCGAGTTCTCTCACGTTTGAACGAATCTTTTTTGCTAAAAAGAAAGCCGCATCTTCAGGCAGAGCAATATTGCCTTCAGCCGCTTTTTTCATCAATATGGCCACTCGAGTTTCTAACTCGGGCGGCTCCACAGCGACTGTTAGTCCCCAACCAAAACGCGATTTTAAACGGTCTTCTAAACCTGCTATTTCTTTTGGATACCGATCACACGTTAAGATCATCTGCTGGCCACTCTCCAAAAGAGCATTAAAAGTATGAAAAAACTCTTCTTGCGACCTCTCTTTGCCAGCAAAAAATTGTATGTCGTCTATTAGCAGCGCATCCACCGATCGGTAAAAACGCTTGAATTCGTTGATCGCGTTGAGCTGCAGAGCCTTCACCATATCTGCAACAAAGCGCTCAGAATGCAGGTACACTACTTTTGCATTGGGGTTGCGCTCTATCAAAGCTGCTCCCACCGCATGCATTAAATGGGTTTTACCTAAGCCAACGCCACCGTAAAGAAACAAAGGATTATACGAACTACCGGGGTTTTCTGCGACTTGCTTAGCTGCAGCTAGAGCCAACTGATTGGACTTACCTTGTACAAAGCTGGAAAAAGTGAACGCTCGGTTCAAGTAGCTCTGATGTCGTACCGAGCCCTCAACCTGAACCACACGATCTGGCCTAAGATTACCATTAAAAAGAGGCTGAATGATGGGGCTGTTTGCCATTGAGCTAACGGGACTGGCCACTGTCGAATTAAACACTGCGGCGGCTGGCGATGCAGTAGTAACTGATCCACTCGATTGACTTTGGGAAGACACGGCAGACGAAGCTACAACCAATTCAATATCTTGAGTGGCATCAGTAGCGTAATCTGCTACCAATTCACGGATTCTAGAAAAGTACTTATCTCTGACCCAATCCTGTACAAACCGATTGGGAGCTACCAACTGGATTATCCGACCGTTTTCATTCACGGTTAACGGTCGAATCCAAGTGTTGAACTGCTGACTGGGCAATTCATCTTGAAGACACGCCAAACACTGTTGCCAAATCGCTTGAGCCATTTTTAATAGGAGCCATTTTAAACTGGATTGTTAAAGCCTTAAGCTGGCTTTAATTAATATCATTAACCTCTTTATTTTATCACCAAGTGCCTAAAGTTAT